>JBAXNB010000018.1:0-25150 GCA_037134015.1 Betaproteobacteria bacterium
GTGGTGCTTAGGGTGGACTATGAAAACCGCATCATGATGCACGGAGGACGTTTATGAGCCGTGCTGCTCAAGCGCTCATCATGGCTGGCGGCACTGGGGGGCATATCTTTCCTGGTTTAGCGGTGGCACAAGGCTTAAAGCAAAGGGGCTGGCAAGTGCATTGGCTAGGGGGTGAGCCACCCAGCATGGAGAGTGATTTGGTGCCCAAGGCGGGCTTTCAATACCATCCCTTGAATTTCAAGGGTGTCAGGGGCAAGGGCTTCATGAGAATGCTGAGTGCACCTTTTGCGGTTGTAAAAGCTTTGGCCAGCAGCATTCAAATCATTCGTTCCATCAAGCCCCAAGTGGTGTTGGGTTTTGGTGGCTACATGAGTTTGCCAGGCGGTCTGGCCAGCTTTTTGTGTCGGGTGCCCTTGGTCTTGCACGAGCAAAATGCCAAGGCGGGAATGGCCAATGTGTTTTTATCCAAACTCACCCCGTTGCGCTATTCGGCTTTCCCCAACGCATTGAAACAGGGGCAATGGATTGGCAACCCTTTGAGGCACGCATTCACCCAAGCACAAGCACCCCTTGTTCGTTATGCCGACAAGCGTGGTTCACTCAAGCTGTTGGTCGTGGGTGGTAGTTTGGGAGCCAAGGCTTTGAATGAAGTCGTGCCCCAAGCTTTGGCTTTGATGCCTGAAGCAACGCGACCCTTGGTGACGCATCAAAGTGGCGCAAAACAAATACAAGCCCTTGAAGAGGCCTACAAAAGTGCTGGCGTTCAAGCGACTCTTTTGCCATTCATCGATGACATGGCCAGTGCATTGTCAGAGGTCGATGTGGTGATATCCAGGGCAGGCGCCAGCACAGTGACGGAAATTGCGGCCGTGGGTGTTGCCAGTTTGTTGGTGCCCTTTCCCTTTGCGGTGGACGATCACCAAACTGCCAACGCAGCATTTTTAGTGTCTCAACAAGCGGCATGGCTGTGCCAACAAGATGCATTGAGTCCAGCGTGGTTGGCGAAGTGGTTGAGTGCCTTGGATCGGGAGCAATTGAGCAAAGTGGCACAAAACGCCTATGCCCAAAAGAGTCTCGAGGCGGTGGAGGTCTTGTGTGGCGTATGCCAAGCACAATTGGGCTCCTCAAGCCCTGATGGGTCGACGCATGTGGGGTCCGGGACATGAAGCACGCCATACAACACATCCATTTTGTTGGCATTGGAGGTGCCGGTATGAGCGGCATCGCAGAAGTTCTGTTGAACTTGGGGTACCGCATCTCGGGCTCGGATTTGGTCAACTCTTCGGTGCTGCAGCGACTTCAAGGCCTGGGCATTCAAACCCAAGTGGGGCACGATGCCCAGCACATCGCTGGCGCAGATGCGGTGGTGACGTCCACCGCTGTCAAGCCCGATAACCCAGAGGTGGTGGAGGCGCATCGACTTTTGATTCCGGTGGTGCCAAGGGCCGTCATGTTGGCAGAGCTCATGCGTTTTAAACAAGGCATTGCCATTGCTGGCACCCATGGTAAAACCACAACCACCAGCTTGGTCGCCAGTGTTTTGGCGCAAGCCGGTATGGATCCCACGTTTGTGATTGGTGGAAGACTCAACAGCGCAGGGACCAATGCAAAATTAGGCGCTGGGGACTTCATCGTGGTCGAGGCCGATGAGTCGGATGCTTCTTTTTTGAATCTTTTGCCCACCATGTCTGTGGTCACCAACATCGATGAAGATCACATGGAGACCTATGGACATGACTTTGAGCGATTGAAGGCCGCGTTTGTGGAGTTCTTGCATCGAATGCCATTTTACGGCGCTGCCATTTTGTGCATCGATGATGATGCGATCAAGTCGATCTTGCCACAAGTCAGCCGACCGATCACCAGCTTTGGTCTGTCAGAAGATGCTCAAATTCGAGCCTTTGACATTGAGCCCCGTGGTGCTCAAATGCGCTTTAAAGTTTCTAGAAGCAACGGCATCACGTTACCCGATTTGACGGTGGTGCTCAATTTACCAGGTTTGCACAACGTCAGAAATGCTTTGGCAGCCATTGCGGTTGCCGTAGAGTTGGGTGTGCCCGACCAAGCAGTTTTGGAAGCTCTTGAGCAATTCAAAGGGGTCGGTAGGCGCTTTCAACAGCACGGTCAAATCGGCGCCAAAGGGGGAGGAGACTTTACCCTGATCGAGGATTATGGTCACCATCCGGCAGAGTTGATGGTGACCCTTGCGGCGGCCAGGGGTGCCTATCCCGGTCAAAGACTGGTCTTGGCCTTTCAGCCCCATCGTTACACAAGAACCAGAGATTGTTTTGAGGACTTTGTTCGCGTTTTGAAATTGGCCGATAGGGTGATCTTGACGCAAGTCTACGCCGCAGGGGAGAAGCCCATTGTGGCGGCCGATGCAAAAGCGTTGGTGAGGGGTTTGAGGGTTTCAGGGTTTGAGAATGTGATTTTTGCAGAAACATTGAATGACTTGGTCGAACAAATCACCAACGATGCTCAAGCTGGGGATGTGGTGATGTGCATGGGCGCTGGATCCATTGGGCAAGTGCCGCTGAGATTGGTTGAACGGGTTCAAGGGGTTGCAGCATGATCCATGCAATGACAGATGTTCATCTCCAAAACGCCAAGGTGGCCGTGCTGATGGGCGGGCGTTCTATGGAGAGAGACATTTCGATGTTGTCGGGCACGGGTGTCTTGAATGCTTTGAAGCAAAAAGGCATCCAGGCCCTCGCCTTTGATCCAGCCAACAGACCTTTGCAGGACTTGGTCAATGAGCACTTCACACACGCCTTCATTTCGCTACACGGGCGCTTTGGTGAGGACGGTACCGTACAAGGTGCGCTTGAATTGTTGGGCATTCCTTACACCGGCTCTGGGGTCATGTCGTCTGCTTTGGCCATGGACAAAGTCGCAACCAAACGCATCTGGTTGAGTCATCAATTGCGTACAGCAGAGTTCGAGGTCTTGAGCGCAGATGACTTGAGCTTGGAGGCCTTGAGGGGTGTTGCCGCTAAAGTGGGTTACCCCTTGATGGTCAAGCCGCCTCACGAGGGATCCTCCATTGGGGTGAGCAAAGCCCATGACTTGGCTTCCTTTGAAGAAGCGGTCAATGTGGCCAAGCTGTACGATCGCGAAATTTTGTGCGAGCGCTTTATTTCAGGACAAGAGTTGACCTGTCCGATTTTAGGTGAGGGTGCGAGTGCCAGAGCATTTCCTGTGGTGCGTATTCAAGCGCCTGAGGGCGCTTATGATTATCACAACAAGTATTTCACGGATGTCGTGCAATACCATTGCCCCAGTGGCCTGCATCCACAGTTGGATGAACAGGTGCAAGAGTTGTCTTTGAAAGCCTACCGGGCCTTAGGTTGCAGGGGTTGGGGGCGAGTGGATTTGATGCTCGATGAGCAAACGCTAGAGCCTTATCTCTTAGAGATGAACACATCTCCTGGGATGACCTCTCACTCCTTGGTGCCCATGTCGGCCAAAGCCAGTGGTCTGGCTTATGAAGACTTGTGTCTAGAGATTTTGCAAGCGGCCACCTTGACCCAGCCCTATGGCGAAAAACATCGACCGGCTGATGCAACTCGCAAGGGGCAAGCATGACCAGACATGTTCGACCACGTCGTGAAGTCAAGCCTGAGCCCTTGCCCATGGATATCCGAATGATGCAGCAATTCAACCGCATGCTCATGCTTGCTTTGATGGCGATGGGGACGGCTGCTTTGGTTTGGTGGTTGATTCGCTTGCCCGTGTTTGTGATTGCCGGAATCACCATGGTGGGACAAATTGAGCACAACAACGAAGTGACGATACGTGCCAATGTGACGCCTCAATTGAAAGGGGATTTCTTTACCTTTGATTTGCAAAGAACGCAAAAAATATTTGAAACCGTACCTTGGGTGAGACATGCAGTGGTCGAGCGTGAGTTTCCCAACCGCCTTCGCGTCAAACTCGAGGAGCATCAGCCCGTGGCTTACTGGGGACAGGAGGCACAGGGCAGGCTGTTGAACAAGCAAGGGGAAGTGTTTGACGCCAATTGGGGTGAGATCGACCAAGAAAACTTACCTCAATTAAGTGGCCCAGACAATCAGTCTGCGCAAGTGTTGGATGTGTACCAAGTGTTGGAGCCAGAGTTCAAACGCTTGGGACTATCGATCCGAGTCCTGGAGTTGACCGCCAGAGGCAGTTGGAGAGCAAGGCTTCAGAACGCAAGCGTCGTTGAAATGGGTAGAGGCACGAGTCAGGAGATCTTGAACCGAGTGAAGATGTTCACGCTGACGCTGGCTCAGGTGAGCGCGCGTTATGAAAAGAAAGTCACTGCGTTGGAGTCCGCAGATTTACGCCACGATCATGGTTACGCCCTCAGAATGAAGGGCTTGAGCACCGTGGATTTACAAACGAGCAAGAGGTAAGACCGAGGTCTTTATGGCAAAAGAATACAAAGATTTGGTAATTGGACTGGACATCGGCACGAGCAAGGTGATGGTGGTGGTCGCTGAGGTCTTGGGCGGAGGAGAGCTCAAAATCGCAGGCCTTGGTGTCTCACACAGCAGCGGTCTGAAGCGAGGCGTGGTGGTCAACATCGATGCCACGGTGCAAAGCATTCAACAAGCTTTGAAAGAGGCCGAGTTGATGGCCGACTGCAAAATCACACGTGTGTACACAGGCATCACTGGCAGTCACATCCGTGGCATCAACTCAAGCGGCATGGTGGCTGTCAAGGACCGTGAGGTCACGGCGCCCGATGTGGCGCGGGTGGTGGAGACGGCCAAGGCCATCAACATCTCCACCGATCAGCGTTTGCTGCTGGTGGAGCCTCAAGAGTTTGTGATCGATGGCCAAGATGTCAAAGAGCCCATTGGTATGAGCGGTATCCGCTTGGAGGCCAAAGTGCACATTGTGACTGGCGCGCAAAGTGCCGCTGAAAACATCATGAAATGTGTGCGCCGCTGTGGTTTGGATGTGGACATGCTGATGCTCAATCCCTTGGCCTCAAGCCGCTCGGTGCTGACCACCGATGAAAAGGAACTGGGCGTGGCTTTGGTGGACATTGGAGCGGGTACCACCGATGTGGCCATCTTCACTGGAGGAGCCATTCGGCACACAGCGGTGATCCCGATTGCTGGCGACTTGATCACCAGCGACATCGCCATGGCGCTTCGAACGCCCACCAAAGATGCAGAAGAGATCAAGGTCGAGTCAGGTTACGCCAAACAATTGTTGGCCGACCCGGAGGTGCAAGTCGAGGTGCCTGGGTTGGGAGACCGCGGACCTCGCATGCTCTCAAGGCAAGCACTGGCTGGTGTCATTGAACCTCGTGTGGAAGAGATCTTTGCCTTGGTGCAACAAGTCATTCGCGATTCGGGCTTTGAAGAGGTCTTGTCTTCGGGCATTGTGATCACGGGCGGCAGCGCCTTGATGCCTGGCATGGTGGAGCTGGGGGAGGATATTTTCCTCAAGCCCGTGCGCCGCGGCGTGCCCAATTATTCAGGTGCTTTGGCCGATATGGTCTCGCAGCCCAGGGCTGCCACTGTGATGGGGTTGTTGGAAGAAGCGCGCTTGGGCCGTTTACGGGGCTTCAAGGTGGCGCAAAAAAGTGGCTCGGTGAAAACCGCTTTCAGCTATGTCAAAGATTGGTTCGTAGGGAATTTTTGATGATCAAGGCAAAGAACAATTCAAAAAGAGTTCAAGTGACAGACGTGCAAAGACAACGATGGCGATGGCGATGGCAATGGCGCGGGCCGGGTGTGCCGCGAGTGGAGGGTCATTGGCGCATGGGGGCCATGAGCACAGGGTCAAGGCAAGAATTTGAAAGTGGGAGCGGATAGAAGAATTACAAAAAAGTGTGAAGAACAAAAAATAAGACATTCAAAGCCAATTCAAAGCAACTGCAGATTTAGATTAAAAAACGGGAGAGAGTTATGAGTATAGAAATGATTGAAGTTGAAGGTTTCAACGCAGGCACGCAAATCAAAGTCATTGGCGTGGGTGGGGGGGGTGGCAACGCGGTGGAGCACATGATCAAAAGTGGTGTCAAAGGCGTCGAGTTTGTGTGTGCCAACACCGATGCGCAAGCGCTCAGAACCAGCTCCGCTCACCGTGTCATTCAATTGGGTCAGTCAGGACTAGGTGCCGGCAGCAAGCCTGAGCGCGGTCGTGATGCAGCCGAGATGGCGGTGGCAGAAATTCGTGAGGTCTTGGAGGGCTGCAACATGCTCTTCATCACCGCAGGCATGGGTGGTGGCACTGGAACAGGCGCAGCACCCGTGGTTGCGCGAGTGGCCAGAGAGATGGGGATTTTGACCGTTGGGGTGGTCACCAAGCCGTTTGACTGGGAAGGTGGGCGACGCATGACGCATGCAGAGTCAGGACTGAGCGAGCTAGAAGAAAATGTCGACTCCTTGATCGTGGTTTTGAACGAAAAATTGTTACAAGTCTTTGGAGACGACATCAGCCAAGACGAGGCTTTTGCGTATGCCAACGATGTGCTCAGAAACTCGGTCGGTGGGATTGCGGAGATCATCAACGTTGAGGCTTTGGTGAACGTGGACTTTGAGGACGTGAGAACCGTCATGAGTGAACAAGGCAAAGCCATGATGGGAACGGCCAAAGCAAGTGGTCCTGAGAGAGCGCGCATTGCAGCCGAGCAAGCCGTAGCTTGCCCGCTCTTGGAGGGGATTGACATGAGTGGCGCCAAAGGTGTTTTGGTGTTGGTCACGGCGGCCAAAGGCGGGCTCAAACTCTCTGAGTCCAGGGAGGCGATGAGCACGATTTGTAAGTTCGCATCGAACGACGCACACGTGATTTACGGCACAGCCTACGATGAAGAGTTGGGAGATGAGATCCGCGTGACGGTGGTCGCAACGGGCTTGTCCTCGCCTGGTAAAAGTCAAGCGCAGCCCTTCAAAGTCATCCGCACCGGCACTGACAATGTGCCCCTTCAGGTCAATGCAAGCTACCACAACCCGGTCTCAAACCAGCCTCCAGCTCTTTTGCCCACGCGCTTTGATGCGCCTGCGACAAATTTGCCCTCGGTACCAGTCAACCCGTTTGTTGAAGACAGCACACCAGTGAGCATGGCGTCGGTGTTGTCAACACCCTCAGCGCCTGAGCAAAGGGCCAATCCTAGAAGCAGTCAAGCCCAACCCAATTACACCGACATGGCCGTCCCAAGTGTTTGGAGAACCAACCGCGTTCAAGCTGCAGCCAAGGTCGATGCGTTGGCGTCTGGGGGCATGGACGATTATGAAATCCCCGCTTTTTTAAGAAAGCAGGCCGATTGATCGCTCAAGAGACGAGACGCTTTACAAGATCCACAAGGACCACAAGACCCACAAGGCCCGCATGGCGCACAACTTGTGGACTGGTGGTGCTGCATTGAATGAATACAGCAGATGTAGAATGAAGACATGCTTCAACAAAGAACCCTTCGTTCAATGACCCGTGCCGTTGGCGTGGGGCTGCACAGTGGGCAACGTGTGGAATTGGTGCTGCGCCCAGCCCAGCCCAACACGGGCATTGTGTTCAGACGGGTGGATTTGCCTGAGCCTGTAGACATTGCGGTGAATGCGCTGACGGTCAGTGACACCAGGTTGGCCTCAACCGTGTCCAATGGAGGTGCGAAAGTCCACACCATCGAGCATTTGATGTCGGCTTGTTCGGGCCTGGGTATCGACAACCTGTACATCGACATCAACGCTGAGGAGGTGCCCATCTTGGATGGCTCCGCCGCCTCCTTCGTCTTTTTGCTTCAAAGTGCTGGCATTGAGCTTCAAAATGCAGCCAAAAGAATGGTGCGCGTTTTAAAAGAGGTGATGGTCCGTGAGGGGAGTGCAGACAATCAAAAGTGGGCGAAGTTGACACCCTTTGAGGGTTTCAAGTTGAGCTTTGAAATTGATTTTCGGCATCCCGCTGTGGACTCGACTGGACAAATGGTGGAGTTTGATATGGCATCGGGTCGTTACTGCAAAGACATCGCAAGAGCCAGAACCTTTGGCTTTACCAAGGATGTTGAGATGATGCGTGCCAATGGACTGGCTTTGGGCGGAGGCCTGGACAACGCCATCGTGATGGACGACTACAGGGTCTTGAACAGCGAAGGCCTTCGCTACGATGATGAGTTTGTCAAGCACAAAATATTGGACGCCATGGGCGACTTGTACATTTTGGGCCTGCCTTTGATGGCCTCGTACAGCGCATTCAGATCGGGGCATGCCATGAACAATCGCCTGCTGCGCGAGTTGCTCTCCAACGCCGATGCTTACGAGACGGTGAGTTTTGAGCGTGAACAAGATGCGCCCAAAGGCCTGCGAGAGTTGGCCCCTGCATGGTAAGGGTCGTCGTCGTTTGAAAGCGGTTTGAACGACCAAGGCTTCATCAGCGCGATCGTCCGTCTTTCATGCGCCCTGTGTTGGATTTGATCAAGTCGGTGCTGCTCGTGAGCTTGCTCTGAATCCAAGCCACTTGTGCGTGTGTGATGGCCAAGCCCAAGGCATCCGACGCATCAAATCCAGCGGGTTTGGACAATTGCAAAAGTCGCCTGACCATTTCTTGAACTTGTGCTTTTTGCGCCTTACCGTGCCCTGCAACGGCTTTTTTCATTTGCAAAGCGGTGTATTCAGCGACCGGCAAAGCGCGCGAGACCAAGGCGCTCAGACAGGCCCCTCGAGCCTGCCCCAAAAGAAGGCTGGACTGTGGGTTCACATTCACGAAGACGATCTCGATGGCGCTCTCATGAGGCTGGTAGCGGTCGCTCACCTCACAGACCCCCTCAAAAATAGTTTGAATTCTTTTGGGCAGGTCGCCTTTGTCCTGGTGGGTGGTTTTGATGGTTCCACTTGCGATGTAGTGCAACTCTTGTCCAATCGACTCGATCACACCAAAGCCACAGTGTTGAAGCCCGGGGTCAATGCCCAATATTCTCATGGGAGCACCGCTCCTGGCATGCGCTGCTCAATCATCTCTGCACGAGAGGACAAATAGGTAGAGGCCGGTAACTTTTCGAAATACTTGGGCCGCGGTAGCATGACGGCCAGTCTAGCGGCTTGAGCCGCGTTCAAGGACTGCGCAGACGTGGAGAAGTAATGCTTCGCTGCGGCTTGTGCTCCAAAAACACCCTCACCCCATTCGACGCAGTTGAGATAAATTTCTAGAATTCTTTTCTTGGGTAAAAGTGTTTCCAAATACACGGTGATCAAGAACTCTTGCGCTTTGCGAACGAAGGTTCGCTCGCTGGAGAGGAATAAGTTTTTAGCGAGTTGCTGGGTGATGGTGGAGCCGCCAACGATCTTGCCACTGTCAGCTTTGTTTTGAAGGAGCCCCATGGACACATTTTTTCCTGAGCCTGAGGATTGGTTCTTTTTCCAAGCGCGCTCTATGGCGCTCCATTGAACTCCATCGTGACGTGCAAAGAGGTCGTCTTCAGAGACGATGACTGCTCTTTTGAGTTGGTTTGACATCTTCTCCAAAGGGACCCACTCCTGCGACCAATGCAGCGGCTTGGCTGACAAGGACAGTCGAAGCAATTCGCTGCGCTGAAAGGCCGTGGACTGCGGGTCCACATAGCGCATCAGCAGGACTTGCGAAAAAAAATACAGCTGAATCAATAAAAAAGCACCCAAGCAACTGAGCAATGCAAAGGTCAAGGCTTTTTTGAGTTTGAACATGGCAAAAAGGGTTCTAAGACAAGGGTGTTTTATTCATCAAAAACTTGTTGGCTCAACAAGCCGTCTTTGGTGAATTGGAACAAAGACACGACCCCTAACAAGTCAGCTTGCTTTTTAAGTTCGGGTTTGAAGGCCTCAAAGGGTTGCGACTTTTGCACAATGGAGACAGCTCGACGATCAAGTTCAAGCATGCCAGAGCTTTTAAGGACCTCACTTTGGACGACTTCCCCTTTGGCGTTGATGGTCATCAGCATGGTGAGCGTGCCGTAAAGTTTCTTGCCATTGACGCTTGGGAAAAACTGCGTGCCGGTGGACTCCACTTTTTGTTTGACCTCTTGGTAGTACTCGGCATAGACCACTTCCTTGGTCGATGGTGAGAGGTAGCGCTTTCGGGGTCTTGAGTTCTGCTCTTGAATACGCTTGTCAATTTGCGCCAACCACTTGAGCAACGCTTGCCTGCGCAACTCTTGCTGGGGGTCTTGGATCACCTCTTTGAGGCTGGGTGTTTGGGAGAGTTGTTCTTTGAGTTGTGTCAACAAACGACTTTGTTCAGACTTCAATTGTTCGAGCCGTTCATTGGAGTCCCAGTGATCCGAGCCCATTTGGTGGGTTTCAGACTTCATGACGATCGAAGAGGCAAGGGAGCCATTGATCAAGTCGCCGCCACCTTGAAGGCTTGACTGAGCCAAGGCCTGAGGCTTTTCGTTGAGCACGTTCTTGGTTTTGGTGTTGATCAGAACAATTTGCAGGCTGGTGTCTTTGAGGATGCGTTGAACTCGGGGCAGGCTTGAAAAGGTCAAGGTCAGCACAGCGATATGAAATGCCATGGACAGCAGCATGGCATTGGAGAGCTTGATCGAAGAGCCTGGCCACTCATGCGGCCAGTTGAGTTGAAGGTTCAAGGTGCTCCATGCGTTCATTGTTCAAGTGCTCAACAATTGGATCTTGAAGGGAGGGGTTTGAAAACCATGGCTCAGGTGGGCTTTCAATCCAACACCGTATCGGCTGTTTTGTCGTTGCTTTCGGTGTTGTCCATGTCCACTGAAATGTGCAAGGGACCGACCGACATGGCTTCATCGGCATCGTCTTCGCTGGGCGTGGGCACCTCCAGCCCTGAGGGGCTTTGATGGGGGGCGCCGGATCCAGACCCAGCAAAGACGCTCGGCTTTTCAAGGCTTTCTAGGAATTGAGCTTGAATGTCCAAGCTGATGAGGTCAAGGCCTTGGAGCCTCACGCGAATGATTTCGCCTTTTAAAAGCCCAGAGTTTCCAAGAACGGGCATCACCATGGGCAAGTCCAGTGCACGGACCATGATGGCTTGTCCGGGTAAGTTTTTAATGACCGAGGCCTTCAACTCCTGAATGTTTTCTTGTTCAATGTATTTCAGTGTCCAAAACCGCTCCATGCTGGCTTGGTAGCCGTTGTAGGCGCTGTAGGCGGCTTCAAAAGAAGAAATGATCGAAAACAGCTCCACGTCCTTGGGCTGGAAGGGGGCCACCAAAGCGGCGGTGTTGCCGTGCGTGGCGCAGGCGATGAGTTGCCATTGATTGACCAAGTCGGTGTAGCGGCGAAGGGGAGAGGTGCTCCACGCATAACACGGCACGCCAATGCCTGCGTGTGGCAAAGCCTTGGTGCCCATTTTGACCTTGACGCCTGGCAACATGCTGGCTTGGGAGCGGTAGATCGCCGGTACGCTCAATTCAGCCATCCATTGGCCCCAGGTGCTGTTGGCCAAAATCATCGCCTCAGCCACAATCAAATCCAAGGCGCTGCCTCGTTGCCGCTCGGTGATGATGACACGCTCGTTGCCTTGTGGCCCAGACCCGTGGGTCTTGGTCGTAGAAGAGAGCAGTGATTCAGGCGTCTCTACGGGGCCGCTCTCGAGCTTGAACTGATAGTCGGGGCGGTTGAAGTTTTCTGGTTTTCCTCGGACCCATTCTCTTTGTGCCTTCAAGTGTTTGGCCAGCCTGAACAAAAAGGCGAGTTGCTCTTGGCCGTCCTCGATGTCAAACAAAGATGTGGGAGGTGACTCTAGACTCTTGCTGTCATCGGTGGCTTCAAGCCAAGCGTTGTTGATCCAAGGTTCGAGCAAATCATGGCGCAAGTTGGCCTGAATATAAACCTCCTCCACAAGGGTTGTGCTGCCCTTGATCTCGAGCGTCTCTTCATCCAAGGTGAGGTACAAAGAGAGGGCGGGACAGTATTGATCTTGTTTGAGCGTAAAGACGTCCACCACCTCAGGGGGCAGCATGGTGATTTTGTTGCCAGGCATGTACACCGTGGAGAGCCTGGCCCTGGCCAGGGTATCAAGAGCTTCACTGGGTTGAAAGCACAATGCAGGCGCAGCAATGTGAATGCCTAGAGTGACCTCGCCACTTTGTAGGCCACTCAGAGACAACGCATCGTCAATCTCCGTCGTCTGTGAGTCGTCAATGGAAAAAGCTTTGACACTGGACTTGGGCAAGGCTTGGTCAAAGGCCACGGCTGCAACAGCGGGAAAATGAACCCCTTTGGGGAACTGATCAAAGACAAAGCGTTGCCAGTGAAACTCATAAGCTGAGGTGATGGCACCAGCGTTTTGTAACAAGTGCAGGGGCGCTTGTTGGGCAAGCTTAGAGGCTTGCACAACGGCCTTGTACTCGGGCGCGTTCTTATCAGGCTTGAAGAGGATTTTATAGAGCTGATCGCGAACTTCTTTGGGGCATTGGCCTTGCGCCAAAGCTTCGCTCCAAGCGTCCGTTTGCTCTTGAAGGCGTTTTTTCTTTTCAATGGCGGCCAAGGCCAATTGAACCACTTCCGGGGCGGCCTTTTTAAAGCGACCTTTGCCTGAGCGGCGAAAATAATGGGGATTTTCAGACAAGATCAGCAGACAGGCCAGTTGCTCACCCAGGGAGGCTTGGCTAGAAAAATACTCTTTGGCCAAATCTTGAAAGCCAAACTCCTCTTCAGAGGCCAACTCATAGGCCATCTCCACGTCCATGTCCAAGGCGGTTTTTTTACCCAAAGACAAGATTTCGGCTGGAGCGGGTTTTTCAAAGCGCAGAAGCACTTGAGCCAATTTGGCCTTCACCCGTTTACCCGACTCCAATTCGATTTGAGCACTGGCGTCGGTTTCAGATAATATTTTGCCGGCGTTGAGTTTGCCAGCTTCTTCAAAAAATGCATGCATGCACTCATTCTCCCATGGACTTTTGTGCGTGCATAAAAGAATCTTAAAAAAAGTGCTTTTTCGGCTTTTTCTCAACCGATAATATTGCAATGTCCATCGTCTTTCAAAAGCCCAACTATTTAAGAGGTTTGAGCCACTTGCTCAAGGGCTTGGACGGCCCTTTGGCCTTTGCGGTTTTTTTGCTGGCTTGCGCGGGCATGTTGACCATGTACTCCTCTGGCGGGGGAGATGCGCGCTTCATCGATCATGGCCGAAACATGCTGCTGGCGGGTTTCATCATGTTTGTGGTGGCACAAATTCCACCACACCGCTTGATGAGCTTTGCTCTTCCTTTGTACACCCTTGGGGTTGCGTTGCTGATTGCTGTGGCCGTTTTTGGGATGACCAAAAAAGGGGCCAAAAGATGGTTGTACTTGGGTATTGTGATTCAGCCAAGTGAAATTTTGAAGATCGCCATGCCGATGATGCTTTCTTGGTGGTTTCAAAAGAGAGAGGGCCAACTGCGAGCGCTTGACTTTGTGGTGGCCAGCATCTTGCTGCTGATTCCCGTGGGTTTGATTGTGAAACAGCCCGATTTAGGTACGGCCATTTTGGTTTTATCGGCAGGGCTTTATGTCATTTTCTTTGCAGGACTGAGTTGGAGGCTGATCATCCCACCTGTGATCTTGTTGCTTGCAGGGGCGATTGCATTGGTGATTTTGGAGCCGACATTATGTGACTCGGACTTTCATTGGCCAATGCTGCGTGAATATCAGCAGCAGCGCATTTGTACACTTTTGGACCCCAGCCGTGACCCGTTGGGCAAAGGGTTTCACATCATTCAAGGCATGATTGCCATTGGCTCTGGCGGTATTTTTGGTAAAGGTTTCATGCAAGGCACTCAAACGCATTTGGACTTCATTCCCGAGCACAGCACGGACTTTATCTTTGCCGCCTATGCGGAAGAGTTTGGCCTGCTGGGTGAAATCTTTTTGATCGTGGCCTTTTTGTTCTTGATCATCCGGGGCTTGAACATCGCCTTGGAGGGGCCGACCTTGTTTTCTCGCCTGTTGGCGGGCAGTGTGACCTTGATCTTCTTTACGTATGCGTTTGTGAACATGGCCATGGTCAGCGGCATCTTGCCCGTGGTGGGTGTTCCCTTGCCCTTCATCAGCTACGGGGGCACCGCCATGGTCACCCTTGGGTTTGGCTTAGGGATTTTGATGTCCATCTCCAAAGCTAAGCAATTGGTACAGTCTTGACTTGTTTTAGTGAGCCTATTTCTTTGACTTTCGCGTCGATAGGGTCAAAAAAAGGCTTGTTACAAGCCTTAACCAGAAAGTCTACAATGCGTCTATGAACCAAGCCCTTTCTCACCCCCCAAGTCCCTCTCTCATTGCTTTGGCCAGTCAAAGTCAAGCCCCGAAAACTCTGAACGGCAAAGCGAACGCTTTGGACGCCAACGCTCGGCTTGAAGTGGCCCAAAGTCTTCTCCTGTCTCCTTTTGGTTTGACCGAGCAGCATCTCAACCGGGCTTTGGCGCACATCACGCAACACCAGGTCGATGATGCGGATTTGTATTTTCAGACCACTCGCTCAGAAGGATGGAGTTTGGAGGAGGGGATTGTCAAGACGGGCTCCTTTAGCATCGACCAAGGCGTTGGGGTCAGAGCGGTGAGTGGGGAAAAAACCGCATTTGCCTACTCGGACGATATCTCTTGGGAGTCGTTGTTGGATGCGGCCAAGACGGTTCGATCCATCACCAGTGCAATGCGTTCTGGAAAACAAAAAGTCCCCAAACGTCGTGTGCCTCACACCCGAGGGCTCTATGGCGTGTCTGACCCGATCGCCAGCATGGACAGCACGGCCAAGGTCAAGCTCCTTGAGAGAGTTGAGGGCATGGCCCGCGCGCAAGACCCAAGAGTCGTGCAAGTCATGGCCTCCTTGTCCATGGAGCACGATGTGGTGATGGTGGCCAGAGCGAACGGCACATTGGCCGCCGACATCAGGCCTTTGGTGCGGCTCAGTTTGACGGTCATTGTGGAGCAAAAAGGCAGAAGAGAAACGGGTTCTAGTGGCGGCGGCGGTCGCTTTGGACTTGCTTATTTTGACGATGTGCTGTTGACCGAGTACGCGAAAGAGGCCGTTCAAAGTGCGCTGATCAATTTACAGGCACGCCCCGCACCTGCTGGCGAAATGCCCGTGGTCTTGGGTCCTGGCTGGCCAGGTATTTTGTTGCACGAAGCCATAGGCCATGGTCTTGAAGGAGACTTCAACCGAAAGGGCTCTAGTGCTTTTGCAGGGCGCATTGGTAAACGGGTGGCGGCCAAAGGCGTGACGGTCTTGGATGACGGCACCCTGTCACAGCGCAGGGGCTCACTCAACGTCGATGACGAGGGGCACGTGAGTCAGAAAAATGTGTTGATAGAAGATGGTATTTTGCAAGGCTACATCCAAGACAGCATGAATGCTCGTCTCATGGGTGTGAAGCCAACAGGCAACGGTAGACGAGAGAGTTATGCGCATTTGCCGATGCCAAGAATGACCAACACCTACATGCTGGGTGGCGACAAAGACCCCCAAGAGATCATTGCCAGCCTCAAAAAGGGCATTTACGCCAGCAACTTTGGTGGCGGGCAAGTGGACATCACCTCGGGCAAGTTTGTGTTTTCCACCTCCCAAGCTTGGTGGGTTGAGAATGGCAAGTTGCTGTATCCCGTCAAAGGAGCCACTTTGGTCGGCAACGGCCCCGATGCCTTGACCCGGGTCAGCATGATTGGGTCTGACATGGCGCTTGACAGCGGCGTGGGGACGTGTGGCAAAGAGGGGCAAAGTGTACCGGTAGGAGTTGGGCAGCCGACCCTGCGCATTGAGGGCTTGACCGTGGGTGGAACGGCGTGAGATCCGTTTTCGTGCTCGGTCGCACAAGTGTTTTGGCCGGCAAGGCCCTTTGCCCATAGCCACCTTAAAGTTACAAGGCCAAAGCAGTTTCATTTTTAGTTTTTTTGTGATACATTTCCAACCATGAACAGCACATTCTTTCGATTTGGATACTTTTTCTTCTCAAGCCAATTTGGCGGTCGAGAGGTTTAAACGTCTTTCAAACGTTCGAAGCTTTCAAGCAAACCGCCTAGCTAGGTGGTTTTTTTTTGGCCAATGGCAAATTCGAAACGCTTCAAGAAGCGATCAAGAGGCACCCCATGACACAGCAGCAACACATTGAACACCGCGGACTTCAAAGCATGGACCGAACCAGCGAAACCGACGATCAAAGGATCAAAGACATCACGGTCTTGCCCCCGCCTGAGCATTTGATACGTTTCTTTCCCATTCATGGCACGCCTGTTGAAGCTTTGATCTCAAACACACGTCGTGTCATCCAAGACATCATGCACAACAAGGACGATCGTCTTTTGGTGATCTTGGGGCCGTGCTCCATCCACGACCCGGGTGCTGCGATTGAATATGCCAAACGGTTGGTCAAAGAGAGGCATCATTTCAAAGGCACCCTTGAGATCGTGATGCGGGTTTATTTTGAAAAGCCTCGAACCACGGTGGGCTGGAAGGGTCTCATCAACGACCCTTATTTGGACGAAAGCTTCAAGATCGATGAAGGTCTGCGCATCGCAAGACAGTTGCTGATTGAGATCAATCGCCTGGGTTTGCCCGCAGGCAGTGAATTTTTGGATGTGATCTCCCCTCAGTACATTGGGGATTTGATTTCTTGGGGGGCCATTGGTGCACGAACCACAGAAAGCCAAGTGCACCGCGAGTTGGCCTCGGGGATTTCTGCGCCTATTGGATTTAAAAACGGCACCGACGGCAACATCAAAATCGCGACCGACGCCATTCAAGCGGCGGCCCAAGGGCACCACTTCTTATCGGTTCATAAAAATGGGCAGGTTGCGATCGTTCAAACCCAGGGCAACAAAGACTGCCATGTGATTTTGCGCGGAGGGAAAAAACCCAATTACGATTTGACCAGTGTTCAAGAGGCTTGTGCTGAGCTTGAAAAAGCCAAGTTGCCCTCAAGGCTCATGGTGGACTGTAGCCACGCCAATGCCAACAAGCAGCACAAGCTTCAAATGGAGGTGAGCCAAGACATCGCACAGCAATTGGCCTCGGGCTCAGAGCATGTATTCGGTGTGATGATTGAAAGTCACCTGATCGGTGGTGCACAAAAGTTCACACCAGGGCGTGACAGTGTGCAGGCCTTGAGTTACGGCCAAAGCATCACCGATGCTTGTCTCAGCTGGGAAGATTCTTTGTCGTGTTTGCAGACTCTGTCGGATGCTGTCCTTCAAAGGCGAAGAAACAAAGGGCATTGAACAATTAGACTTTGGCTTTTAAGGCGTCCGTGAGTTTTTGATGGATGCCGCCAAAGCCACCATTGCTCATGCAAATGATTTGATCGCTGGCTTGAGCGTGTGATGCGACTCGCGCCACAAGTTCGTTCAAATCGGAGCTGCAAAAGGCCTTGTCGCCCAAGGCCGACAAGGCCTCTTGTGCATCCCAATCCAGCCCCTGGGTGTAGCAAAAGCTCAAGTCTGCACTGGCCAGGCTACCAGGCAGCAAGGCCTTCATGCTGCCAAGTTTCATGGTGTTGCTTCGAGGCTCAAAGACACACAGGATCCTGGCGGTGTTGCCCACTTGCCGCCTCAGACCCTCGAGTGTGGTTTTGATCGCGGTGGGGTGGTGGGCAAAATCGTCAAAGACATTGACGGGCGTTGTTGAGGGCTGGCCTGCAAGCGTCACCTGAGCTTTGAGCTCCATGCGGCGTCGTACGTTTTGAAAATGTGTCAGTGCTTGAATGCTGAGCTCAGCACTCACGCCCACATGGTGGGCCGCTGCTATAGAGGCCAAAGCATTCATTTGGTTGTGGACCCCTTGGACCGTCCACGTGAGTTGGCCCACTGAAAGACCTTTGTGCAACACCTCAAACGATTCAGGCGGACCCTTGAGCGTCCAATCGGACAGGGGTGCAAATGATTGGCTAGCAAAACTCTCACATTCGCTCCAAAGACCCATGCTCAACACCCGCTTTATGCTCTCCTCGTGCGCATTGAAGATGACGCGTCCGCTTTGTGGAACGGTCCTGAGCAAGTGATGGAACTGCTTTTCGATGGCTTGAAGGTTTTCAAAAATATCGGCATGATCGAACTCCAAATTATTGAGCACGCAGGTCTTTGGCCGGTAGTGAACAAACTTGCTGCGCTTGTCGAAAAAAGCGGTGTCGTATTCATCGGCTTCGATCACAAAGAGGGGCTGCTGTAGGGTCTGAGGTTTTGAGGCTTTGGCGGGACTAGAGTTAGGGAGTCTCGCCGAAGACTCAAAATTCAAGGGCACGCCACCAATCAAATAACCAGGTGAGAGCTTGGCGAATTCTAAAATCCAAGCCAACATGGACGCTGTGGTGGTTTTGCCGTGGGTGCCAGCGATGGCCAGAACATGATAGGGGTTCTCTGCGGTGTGCAAGATGTGTTCGGACAACCACTGTGGGCCGCTGGTGTAGGGCAGCCCCTGGTCCAAGATGGCTTCCATCAAGGGGTATTTGGCCAAGCCTGCGGTGTTTTTTTGCCTAGAGACGACATTACCGACGACAAAGAGGTCAGGCTTTAAGTTCAGTTGTTCAATGCCATAGCCTTCAATCAGCTCAATGCCTAGGCCTCTCAATTGATCGCTCATGGGAGGATAAACGCCGGCGTCGCAGCCGGTGACCGTGTGCCCGCCTTGTCTGGCCAAGGCGGCCAAGCCGCCCATGAAGGTGCCGCAAATGCCTAAGATGTGTATGTGCATACGCGCTATTTTATGTGCAAGAGCGTGCCGCTTTGGGTTTTAGGATCGGATGGGTCTGTGCAACTAAAAAAGAGTGCACAATGTTGTCCATGAACCGTATTCAAGAAGAAATTGCCTCTGTGGCGGCCAGATACATCGTGGAGGATGGTTTGGAGTTCGGTCCAGCCAAACACCAAGCGCTCAAGACCTTGGGGGTGAGTGCAAAAGTGCCCCTGCCCTCCAATGAGGTTTTAGAAGAAGCGGTCTTTGAGCACTTGAGCTTGTATGCACAGGAGACGCAAGCGCAAGAGCTTCAGACCTTGAGGACGTTGGCCTTGACTTGGATGCGGCGCTTGGAGGTCTTTCGACCTCATTTAACGGGAGCGGTTTGGAAGGGCTTTGCAACTTCCAAGTCTGACATCTATTTGCAGCTCTTTTGCGATGACTCCAAGAGCGCTGAAATCGAGTTGATCAACCAGGGCTTGGACTACCAAGTCAGCGCTGTCAAAGGTTTTAGGGGCGAAATCGTCGATGCATTGAGTCTGAACATCAAGCACCCAGAGTTAGGCGTTTTTGTCGGTCTTCATTTGATGGTCTATGACTTGGATGATTTAAGGGGCGCGCTTAAACCGAATGCCAAGGGTAGAATTCAAAGAGGAGACGCCAAGGCCTTGCAAAAGTTGCTGGACGCCTCCCTTCCAGATGAGGGGCTGTCTTGATCGCAAGCAAAAGGGTCGCTGCTCCTGGCGTTCAATTTGTCCCTTTTGCTAAGAAAGTCGATCACGTTCATGAGCTCGAACCCATTGTTTGCCAAAAGAAGCTTGCTCACCGCCTTGGGTATTGGTTGCGCCCTGGCTGGTTTGGGTGTTTCTTGGTGGAGAGAAAAGTCCCGACAAGAAACTGTTTTGAGCTTGGAGGCGCGTAACGCTCTGTGGCAAGCGCAGTTGGAGGCTTCAAGCTCTGAGACGGTGTCCTTGTCTGACTTCAAGGGGCGCAAGTTGGTCATCAACTTTTGGGCCACATGGTGCGTGCCGTGTGTAGAGGAAATGCCTCTACTGGACGCCTTCTTTCAACAAAATGCAGCAAAAGACTGGAAAGTTTTGGGTTTGGCGATTGATCAACCCAGTTTGGTCAAGAAATTTTTAACTCAAAGGCCGGTGTCTTACCCCATTTTGTTGGCTGGATTGCAAGGAACGGAGTTGTCTAGACTTTTGGGGGATGAGCAAGGCGGCTTGCCCTTCACGGTCGTGTTGAGCGAGGCGGGACAAGTAGCTTTTAGAAAAATGGGCAAGTTGCACCCAGAAGATTTACAGTCATGGCTCAAAATATGAGCTCAATGGTCGTTAAAACCCCTTAAATGCATCTAAAATTAAACAAAAAAGTGTTTTAAGCGACTCCTTTTGTTGCTCATGCCAAGTGGATCGTGTGTTTGAACGCTGCTACTAGGGGGTGGATCAGGACAAAAGAAGTTCATGCTTCTTCAATTGCGACTTCATTCGAATCAAAGGCTCAAGGCTAAAAACTTGAAATATCGCCGAAATTAGTGTAAATTACACTCTTTTAATGCGAGATGGCGAATATTTATGGATTTGAGAAAACTTAAAACCTTGATCGACTTGGTTTCTGAGTCCAATGTGGCGGAATTAGAGATCACTGAGCCAGAGGGCAAGGTCCGAATCGTCAAAAGTCAAGGCGCCCAGTATACCCCAGCGACCCAGGGTTCAGGCCTGACCCCCATGCCCATCGCGTCCATCGATTTGAATGCTCCCCAACCTGCTTCGGTGCTGACGCCCATGGCGCAAGACCCATCCCATGTCCCGGTCCAATCGACACCGGTCACCCCTACAGCTCACGTGGTCAAGTCTCCCATGGTTGGGACCTTTTACCGTTCAGCCAGTCCAGAATCCGCGCCTTTCGTTGAGGTGGGAACGGTGGTCAAGGAAGGGGAGACCATTTGTATCATTGAAGCGATGAAGATTTTGAACGAAATTGAAGCCGACAAGAGCGGCACCATTACAAAAATTCACGCCCTGAATGCTCAAGCGGTCGAGTACGGCAGTGCTCTATTTGACATTGAGTGATGGGTCGAGCATGTTCAAGAAAATATTAATTGCCAACCGAGGCGAGATCGCGCTTCGGATCCAAAGAGCTTGCAACGAGCTTGGCGTCAAGGCGGTGATCGTTTACTCCGAGGCGGACCGAGAGGCCAAGTACGTCAAGCTGGCAGAGGAAGCCGTTTGCATTGGACCAGCAGCCTCTGCGCAAAGTTATCTCAGCATGCCGTCCATCATTTCTGCTGCCGAGGTGACAGACTGTGAAGCGATCCATCCCGGCTACGGCTTTCTGAGCGAGAACGCCGACTTTGCCGAAAGGGTTGAGAAAAGTGGCTTTCAGTTCATCGGCCCCACGCCTGAATCCATCCGCATCATGGGCGACAAGGTTGCGGCCAAACAAGCCATGATCAAAGCGGGTGTGCCCTGCGTGCCAGGCTCGGAAGGAGAGTTGCCCAGTGATCCAGTGCTCTTGAAAAAAATAGCAAAAACCATTGGTTACCCCGTGATCATCAAGGCGGCTGGAGGTGGCGGGGGACGAGGCATGCGCGTGGTGATCGACGAGGAGCACTTGTTGAGCGCCGTGCAGACCACCAAAGCCGAGGCGTTGTCGGCCTTTAGCAATCCGGCGGTCTACATGGAGAAGTACCTGCAAAATCCGCGTCACATTGAGATTCAAATCTTGGCCGACCAACACAAAAATGCGGTCTACTTGGGTGAGCGAGATTGTTCCATGCAAAGACGCCATCAAAAGGTCATTGAAGAGGCGCCAGCACCGCATATTCCTAGAAAGTTGATCGAGAAAATTGGTGAGCGCTGTGTGGCCGCTTGCAAGCGAATCAATTACAGAGGAGCCGGGACCTTTGAGTTTTTGTATGAAAACGGTGAGTTCTACTTCATTGAGATGAACACCCGCGTGCAAGTCGAGCACCCAGTGACCGAATACATCACACATGTGGACATTGTGAAAGAGCAAATTCGCGTGGCTGCAGGCTTGGCGCTTTCTTTCAACCAAAAGCACATCACATTCAGCGGTCACTCCATTGAGTGCAGAATCAATGCAGAAGATCCCTTTAAATTTACACCCTCGCCAGGGCGCATCACCATGTGGCACCCCCCAGGTGGACCAGGGGTCAGGGTGGATTCACATGCCTATACCAACTATTATGTGCCCCCCTACTATGACTCCATGATCGGCAAGATCATCGTTCATGGGGATACCCGAGAACATGCCTTGGCTAGAATGAGAACGGCCTTGGCAGAGATGGTGGTAGAAGGCATTCATACCAATGTGCCCCTGCACAGGGAGATCATGCAAGACCCCAAATTCATTGAAGGTGGAACCAACATCCATTACCTTGAGCATTGGTTGACGACCAGGCCCAAGCCCAAAAAGATGGATCCTCAATAGGGGGTCTGACGTCCGTTTTTAATGTCCTCAACTTGATGCGATTGAACCTCCATGATTGAACTGCACATCCTAGCTCCTCAAGACCAAGTGGAGAGTTTGAGCGATGTGCTTTTGGAATTGTCTGCCTTGAGCGTGAGCGTAGAGGACGCGGATGCGCACACAGAACATGAACAAGCTCTCTTTGGTGAGCCGGGTATGCCGCCACCGGCGAGCTCTTGGGTTCGATCCAAGGTCATGGCCTTGTTTGATGATGAGGGCGTGTTGAAAGAGGCCAAAGACTGCTTGCTGGGTTTGGAGGCTTTTGAGAGTTGTCAAATTCTCACTGAAATTGAAGTTCCTGCGGAAGATTGGGTGCGCATCACGCAGGCTCAGTTTCAGCCAGTTGCTATCACAGAGGATTTTTGGATCGTGCCTTCATGGCACGAAGTTCCATCCTATGCCAAGAAAGTCATTCGTCTCGATCCCGGTTTGGCTTTCGGCACGGGTACACATCCAACGACTCGCATGTGTTTGGCTTGGTCCACGCAACACGATTTTGATGCCGAGCGTGTCATGGACTACGGCTGTGGTTCAGGGATTTTAGCCATTTCAGCGGTGCTTCATGGCGCAAAGCATGCAGATGCTGTGGACATCGATCCATCGGCTGTGCAGGCGGCCCAACAAAATGCCAGGGACAACCAAGTCGACGATCAAATGCAGGTGGGTTTGCCCGATACCTCCAAGGGCCCTTATGACACCGTGTTCGCCAATATTTTGGCCACACCCTTGAAAGTCTTGGCGCCATTGCTGTGTGGCTTGCTGAAGCCAGGAGGCCATTTGGTTTTGGCGGGGATTTTGGAGCGGCAAGAAATGGAGTTGAAAGAGGCCTATGCCCCTTATTGTCATTTGGAAGTCAGCAATGTCTGTGAAGGTTGGATCTTGATGACCAGTCGCATCACTTCAAGCCCGGCGTAAAGCGAAAAGGCTTTTATGAATCCAACCGATTTTGATGAGCAGTCGATGACAAAGCTTTGCAAATGTCCACAATGTTCTCAACATCTGGTCTTGTTGGATGAACTGCTAGATCGTGCAGAGGGTTGGGTGCGTTGCTCCAATTGTGAGCAAGTTTTTTTGGCCATGGCGTGTTTGATCGATACACCAGAGCTCAAAGCTGAGCAAGCATGGAGCCAAGCACCCAAGAAGCCCCAGGGTGCAACGGCCTTTCAAGAGCCGCAGAACCCGATCAGCATCGATGAGTTTTTGTATCAAAAGACCCTTCGACAACAGACCCACCTTCCACCACCAGGGCCTGAGCTAGGCAGATCGCAGGGCCATTCGGGTGCAAGTGATCTCAAGCACGCACTCAATGAGGTTCGCTCGCACAAAAGAAAGAAAGGCTTTGGCTTTTGGCGTGTCTCGCTCTTGTGTGTGGTGATGGTTCTGCCAATGTGGTTCACCTACCGATTCAGAAACGAGTTGGCGGCCCTTCACTCGGGCTTAAAAGAACCTTTGGTGAAGATGTGTGAAATTCTCAACTGTCAAATCGAGTGGCCCCGCGATCTTTCAGCTTTGAGCATCGAGAGCAGCGCTCTAGAAAAAGAGGAGCGGCCTGACAAAGAGGGCAAGTCCAATGTCGCTGGCTCGAGCAAACGCTACAAATACCTTTTGAGTCTTAGAATCAGAAACAGCTTTAGCTACCCCTTGGCCTTGCCAAAAGTCAAACTCCTGCTTTTAGATGAAAAAGACCAAGTGATGTATGAGCGAACCTTGGAACTCTCTTTGAAAGAAGAGCCTCAAGTGATCAAACCAGGAGGCTTGAATCAATTTCTTTTGCCTCTCAATTTAGAGGATGCCCCAAGTCTTGTGCCCAATGGTTACAGAATCGAGTTGGAGTAAGGGGTGCAATTGGGATCTTTGTTTTTTCTTGACGAGGCATGCAGCATGCCTTTTAATTTTTATTCACTTTTTTAACGGACGATGCAACAACCATGGCTTCTTTGATATGCGGCTCTTTTGCCTTTGATACGATCATGAATTTTGAGGGGCGATTTGCCGAGCAAATCTTGCCTGATCAACTGCACATTTTGAACGTTTCCTTTTTGGTTCCAGCTTTGAGAAGAGATTTTGGAGGATGTGCAGGCAACATTGCCTACAGCTTGAAGCTGTTGGGTGGTGAACCCTTGCCCATGGCAACACTTGGCCAAGATGGGCACACGTATTTGGCCCGTCTAAAAGACTTGAAGATTTCGACGCAATTCATCAAAGAGGTGCCTGACTCCTACACCGCTCAAGCGATGATCATGACGGACCATGACAACAACCAAATCACCGCCTTTCACCCTGGGGCCATGAACCAAGCGCATTTGAATGTCATCGATGCTTCGCACAACATCAAAGTGGCGATCATTGCACCTGATGGCAAAGAGGCCATGATCAACCACGCGCAGCAGCTCTTTGATTTAAAAATCCCTTTTGTCTTTGATCCAGGGCAAGGTCTTCCCATGTTCAATGCCGAAGAGTTGAAGGTGTTCATCTCTCAGGCCACGTGGGTCACGGTGAACGACTACGAAGCGAAGATGCTCGAAGAGCGGGTGGGACAAACTGTGGCTGAAATTTCAAAGTCCCTCAAGGGCTTGGTCGTGACGCTGGGTGCGGATGGATGTCAGGTATGGGTGAACGGACAGAGCACGCACGTCGCTCCTGTGAAAGCCGAGCGCATATTGGACCCCACGGGCTGTGGGGATGCTTGGCGAGGAGCGTTGTTGTTTGGCTTGGAGCAAGAGTGGTCCTTGGTCCAATGTGCCGAGTTGGGCAACAAAATTGGGGCACTCAAAATTGCACAAAAGGGCCCGCAAAACTACCACCTCTAGCCCATGCATGGTCGGCCCACGTCTGTTGGCGGGCTTGAGCCACAGAGCTGCCCTCCTCGGTGCCTAGGGGGAAGAGCGAAAGCATAAAAAAAGCCCGGTACGCTAGCACCGGGCTTTAGGATTTAACGAAGTCTCAGTCTTTAGGGCTTGATGGCCGTAGGAAACGGCCATGCAGCTTGAGGATTGAGCGTCGTTTGCGCGGCAGGTGTTACATGCGCGCGAGCAGCGGGTTTTTTCGCGGCTTTTTTAGCGGGCTTTTTTTTTACAGC
>JBAXNB010000019.1:0-23944 GCA_037134015.1 Betaproteobacteria bacterium
ATGATGGGCTATGGCGGCAGCGATCGTTTCAAAAAGTCTCAGTCCTATGATTTCGCCTTGGCCATGCGCGCCTTGCTTGAGTGGATGGATGCGAAAGATTTACAAGAGCTGACCTTGATCACCCACGATGCCTCCTTGGTTTGGGCCTTGGTGTTGAAGGCGTTACGCCCGCAGCAAGTGGTCTCGGTGATGGCGCTCAACCCGTGCTTGAAAGACGAGCCAGGGCTGCTTGCGCCTCGTGGTCTTTATGCGCGTTGGGGTGCCTGGCTCAAAAAGGGTTCGCGTACGCAAGACCTTCAAGCCCATTTCGCTGCTTTGCTACCCCATTTGTCTGAAGCGCAATTAAAGGCCTTGTCCAGCCCCTTTGCCAAGGCCTTTGAACGCAAGGTGTTTGAGGCCTTTGATGTGCTTTTCCCCGGCGTCGAAGAGGCCTTGTCGCTCGTTGGGCTAGCGTGGAGCGATTTGAGCGCACTTCTGACACCGCAGTTCTTGTCGCAGTGCCTGGTGCTCAACACCCAAGCTTGCTCGCTGGTGACGAGCGAGTCTCTTAAGGGGGGCGAAGAGGAGCCGATGTGCTTGGGTTTCTCGCCAAGCGAAGCTTTGCTGGGGCATGAGTTTTTGAGCCCAGCGTGCTTTGAGCAATTGGGTCGATGGCTCCAAGCGCCTGTTCGCGATCTCAGCGCTTGAGTTTTTGGACGATGGACAAGAGGAGGGCCATGAACATGTTTTTTTCCTTTTTGCTCAAGCTCAAGCTCGAGCGATGGGCATGTCGGCCCATGCGGTGGTGTAGCGAGGTGTAAGACGCTCTTGCCGCATGGACCAGATTTTATGTCGGGTGGTGATGCCACTGCTTGCGACGCTTAGGGTGCCGCGCCCATAGCGTTGATTGAGTCGGTCCAGGGTTTGCATGAGTTGTGCGCAGTGAGCGGGCTTTGCCTGTTCAAGTCGTTCATCCTCAAGCGAAAGTTCGCCTTGCTCAACACCTTCATCGCTCAGGTCCATCAGCATCACACCAGCCTTGGCGAACGAAAACCCTCCTTGGTAGATCAGCCTGAGCCCCAAGACGGCCGTTTGTACCAAGGTGCTGGTGTCTGCACTGGGGCGCAACAGCGGGAGGGTGACGCTTTGACTGTACTGAGGTCCCGATCGAAAGGGGCTTGTTCGGATGAAGACCAGCACTTGAGAGGCTTGGCTGTGTTGGCGTCTTAATTTCTCCGCTGCACGCGAGGCAAACTCTGAGACGGCTTGCACCAAGGGCTCTAAACTCACCACCGCTTGACCAAAGCTGCGTGTGCAGGCGATTTCTTTCTTGTGGGCGGGCACCTCCTCCAAGTCGATGCAGGCATGTCCTTGTAGCTCACGTATGGTGCGCTCCATGACCACTCCAAATCGCGCTCGCAATGCACTCGTGGACGATTCCCGCAAGTCCCAGACGCTCTCAATGCCCGAGGCTTTGAGTTGTGCATGGATGCGTCGACCCACCCCCCAGACCTCTGAGACATCGGTGCGTTGAAAGACGTCTTTCAACTCGCCCGTGCTCAAGCTCTCTAGGTTGCACACCTGTGCAAGCTCCATGGGGTACAGGCCTGGTTTTCGTTCGGCGGTTTTTGCGATGTGATTGGCCAGTTTGGCCAAGGTTTTGGTCGCGCCAATGCCAATGCAAGTGGGCACGCCAATCCACTGCAAGATGCGTTCTCGCATGGTGTGTGACCTTTGGATCAGATTGCCTCGCACCCCCTGAAGCTCGACAAAGCTCTCGTCAATGGAGTAGATCTCTTGCCTGGGCCCCAGGCCACTTGCAATGGTCATCATGCGTTGGCTGATGTCGCCGTAAAGCGTGAAGTTGGCAGACAAGGCGACCAGGCCAGCGCTTTCTTGTAGATGCTGGACTTTGAACCAAGGTGCGCCCATGGCCACACCTAGCGCCTTGGCCTCGTTGCTGCGAGCGATGGCGCAACCGTCGTTGTTGGACAAAACAATCACCGGGCAGGCGTTGAGTGAGGGGCGAAAGATCCGCTCGCAGCTCACATAAAAGTTGTTGCCATCCACCAGTGCGTACATGTCAGTCCAAGTGTTGAGCGCTTTTACGAAAGCGTTTGATGGAACTCGTGACCACACCACAAATGCGCAGGCTTTGGCCCTCTTTGAAGGTGATTTCTGGATAGGTGGGGTTGGCCGGTTGAAGTTTGATGTTGCCGTTTCGTTTGTAGAAGTATTTCACCGTGAACTCGCCATCCACCTCGGCCACCACCACATCTTTGTGCACTGGAGTCAGTGCGCGGTTGACCACCAAAATGTCACCGTCAAAGATGCCGGCCTCGGTCATGGATTGACCTGAAACACGCCATAAAAAAGTGGCCATGGCGCGGGTGATCAGCAACTCATTGAGGTCATGGCGTTTGACGGCAAAGTCTTCTGCCGGAGACGGACAGCCTGCAGGAACCTTGCCGGGGACCACGCGCAAAGGCAATGTGCTGGGATCCAGCGTGTAGGCATGCGCATTCCAAGGCACAGACCCAGACGGCCACTCGGCCTCTTGCGTTGGGGCCGCTTTGCCTCTGGGGCAAACTGCCTCAACAGGCCCAGGACTGGAACTGGACCTGGGGGCTGGGGTGTCGGTTGGGGTAGGCCGTATACTGTTCATTTATACAGTATACGGCAAAATCAATGCGCAGGGGATGCTTTTTTAGAGGATACCCGCTTCTTGGAGTCGCCGCACTTCTTCTTTGCTCAGGCCCAAGAGGTTTTGTAAAACAAGTTCATTGTGCTCACCCAGCTGGGGCGGAGCTTGCTGGTAGTGAAGGGGGGTTTTGGACAAGCGAATCGGGTTGGCTACACTGGGCACGCTACCGTATTGCGCGTGAGGGATATCGACTCTGAGGCCGCGAGCCTTGACGTGTGGGTCTGCGAAAACGCGCTCCAAGGTGTTGATCGGGCCACACGGCACGCCAGCACGCTCCATGATGAGGGTCCAGTCGTCGATGCGGCGTGTGCGCGTGATCTCCTCGAGCAAGGGGGTGAGTTGATCGCGGTGGGTGACACGGTCTTTGTTGGTTAAAAAGCGCACATCTGAGGACAACTGAGGATGGCCTGCGGCTTGGCAAAAACTCTTGAACTGCGAGTCGTTACCAATCGCCAAGATGAAGTACCCGTCGCTGGCGGGCAAGGACTGGTAGGGCGTGATCGAGGGGTGCTCGTTGCCAAGGCGCACGGGCGACACGCCCGTGACCAAGTAGCTTGAAGCTTGGTTGGCCAAAGCGGCCACTTGCACGTCCATGAGAGCCATGTCCAAGTGCTGCCCCTCTCCCGTCAAGTCTCTGGCCCTCAAGGCCGAGAGGATGCCAATGGTCGAGTAAAGCCCTGTCATCACGTCGGTGATGGCGACACCCACCTTTTGTGGACCACCTCCTGCTTTGCCATCTCGCTCGCCGGTGATGCTCATCAAGCCGCCCATGGCTTGGATCAAAAAATCGTAACCTGGGCGTTCAGCGTAAGGCCCGGTTTGTCCAAAGCCCGTGATGGAGCAATAGATGAGTCCTGGGTGAATCTCTTTCAAAGAGGCGTAATCCAAGCCGTACTTTTTGAGGCCGCCGACCTTGAAATTTTCAATCAAGATGTCACACTTTTGAACCAGTGTCTTGAGCAGTTGAGCGCCTTCTTCTTGGGTGAAGTCCACCGTGATGGACTGCTTGCCTCTGTTGCACGTCATGAAGTAGGCCGCATCTGCTCTCTCGCCAGTGTGCACGTCATTTAAAAAGGGTGGCCCCCATGCGCGGGTATCATCGCCGCTACTGGGGCGCTCGACTTTGATCACCTCAGCGCCCAAGTCGGCCAAGGTTTGTGCGGCCCAAGGGCCCGCAAGGATGCGGCTCAAATCGAGCACGCGAATGCCACTGAGTGGCAAAGGGGATGGGCTTGGATGGGATGTCATAGGACTCGGATTTTACGCCAGTGAGAAAGGCCTTGGGATCGATATCTCTTACACTAGATCATGAATAGCTTGTGTGCCTCAAAACTTGGACCCATCAAGTCAACCTGGTGCCTGACCATGAACCGTTGTTTCGTTCTGCGTGCTGACAGCACGCTCTTGTTGTTGATTTGCGCAGGCCTTCTGGCCTCCTGTGCGAGCTCAAGGCCGCCTGCTGAGTCTCTAGGCTCGACGGCTGAAAACAAACCCGCCTTGCGCCATGACTCCAGTGGCGTCGTTGCCAAGACACAGTTAAGCACCGAGCAAGGTCAAAGTGCGGCCTTGTATGCGATGGGCTTGGTCGGTGTGCCTTACCGCTTTGGGGGCAACACCTTGGCCTCGGGGTTTGATTGCAGTGGTTTTATCGGACATGTCTATCAGACCCAAACACCCTTTGCCCCTCCTAGAACCGTTGCGCAGTTGAACGCTTGGGGTTTGGAGGTGCCTGAGGACAAGAGGCGAACAGGGGACTTGGTTTTTTTCAAGCCCAAGGGTGTTGTGGTGCCCACGCATGCAGGCATCTACGTGGGACAGGGGCGGTTTGTCCACGCGCCCTCGACCGGGGGCACGGTCAAATTGAGCCATACCGACCAGTCTTACTGGGCCCGCATGCAGGTCAGTTACAGAAGGCCTTGAGGTGTTTCAGTTTTTTCCACTCCAGCCGGGCAAGTAACTGGCTTGGATTTTCTGCGCCATGTTGATCGCCACTTTGAGGGCCTTGTCCATGGACTGTCCGAGCAAGTCTTTGTCCACATGGGCTCTAAAATAGTCGGCCCATAAAAATTCACTGTAAGGCGTGACGTCCTTGGCAAAGGCGCCTTGCTTTCTGGCCAGACCTGCCAGGCTCCTGTAGGGATCGTCTTTGAGCTGTGCAATGCTTTTAGGGATCTTTTTGAAGTCAACTCTTTTACCGTCTTGGTCAAAGGGGTGCGCCCATTGATGAAACTCCATCACTCGCCAAAAAGTGGACTCATCAAGCCACGAGAGGTCTTTGAGAATGGTCAGAAAGACCCGCTCTTGCCCCTCTTCAAACAAGGCCACGCCAAGGTGGTGGTGATCGATGATGAAGTGCTGTTTCTTGGGGCCAATGACCGTTGGAAACCAATGCTGCTCAATCAAAGCCTCACGTTTTTTGCCAGATAAAGCGCGCCATTCCTCTCGCTTGCTAAAGACCTCTTGGTAACCAATGCTGCATTGCGTGGGCCTCAAAGCGTTGAGATCCGAGGTGATGATGTGATGGTGTAGGGGTCTCATGTGTTTTCAGTGTGCGTGTGGGTTGGGTGCTTGTACAAGCAACGATCGGACAAATTGCATGATCGCACAAAAAAACAAAGCGTGGCGCCCTTAAGGCTGCCACGCTATGCGGGTGTTCAGCGCGTTGGCTTGTTTAAATTTTGAACGCTTCAAGTGCCTCGGGTGCAAAGAGATCTTTGACATCAAGTTGCTTGGCCGACAGACCTTGCTCATGGTGGTAGCGTGTGAATGTTTCCAATGTTTTGATGTTCTTCTCTAGTCCATAAGGCCACCAATCGTCACCGAACTCGCGTTTGACTTCTTCAACCTGTGCGGTCAAGTGAGGCAGCATGGTTTTTAAGGCCGCTGTCTCGTTCAAGGCGTCGTAGGTCATCTTCTGAGCCTCGATGAACGCTTTGGTCAAGGACTGGGCTATCCAGCGATTGGCCTCATAGACCTCGCGACGAATCACAACGGTGTGCATGATTGGAAAAATTTTCGTTTCACGGTAGTAGTTGCGCTCAACGTCTTGGTAGTTCTCAAACAAGCGCTTCACGCGGCCATCCCCTTTGAGAAAGGAGGAGGGCATTCTGGCTGTGTAGAGGGCATCGATGTCACCATCGTAGAGCATTTGTGTGAGGGTCTGGTGGGGCTCAATGGGGCTGACTTTGATATTGGGGGGCAGCTTCAAGCTCATCTTCTCGATGCGTCCGGGCTCTTCTTCGCCACCAAACAAATAGGGCTGCGCATCGATGGGCACACCATAATGATCTTGCAAAATGCCACGGATCCAAACGGGTGCTGTCATTTGGTACTCGGGGGATGCAATTCTTTTACCGATCAAGTCCTTGGCCTCTTTGATGCCACTGTTGGCGTTGACGTAGATGCAGGAGTGTCTAAAAAAACGCGATGGAAAAATCGGCAAGGCAATGAAGGGCCGTTCGGGCCTGTTCAAAGTGACGCAGTAAGAAGACAAAGACATCTCAGACACGTCAAACTCTTTAAAGCGTGCCATTCTGAAGAAAGTCTCTTCAACGGGAAGATTGAGATAGTTCAGGTCAATGCCCTCCACCTTGACACGCCCATCCATCAAAGCCCTCGTGCGATCGTAGTCCCAGCACGCAAAGCTTAATTGAAGTCGACTCATTTGATTGTTACTCCTGTTGAATATGTGCATCTCGCACGATTTTTGTCATTCTTGAAATTTCTTGGTCCAATGCAAGCGCAAACTCTGCAGCGCTGCCCCCCACAGCCTCAATGCCCGCGAGACTCAGCGACTGGACCACCTCGGGCATTTTAGCAACGGTGGCCATCTCTTGGCTGATGCGGTCAATGAGCGACTGAGGCGTTGCTTTGGCGGCCAACAAACCGATCACCGGCGCCAAATCGTAACCCGCAATGATTTCACCCATGGCAGGCGTGTTGGGCTCTTGCTCTGAACGTTTGGACGAGTTGTTGGCCACCAGTTTGACTTGGCCAGATTTGACAAAGCCGGACAAGGAGGGAAGCGCCGCAAAGGCCATGTCCACTTGTCCGCCTACCAAGGCGGGTACCGATTGACCAGAGCCTTTATAAGGGATGTGCGTGATGTCCAAGGAGAGGGCTGATTTGATGGCCTCCATGGACAGGTGGTGGGTGCTGCCAACGCCCGAAGACCCATAGGACATGGTGCCGGGTTTGGCCTTTGCCAAAGCCACCAGCTCCTTGAAGCTTGAGATCCCCGTCTTGGGGTGTACCGCCAAATACAAGGGCGCACGAGCGGCAAAGGAGGCTGCGACGATGTCTCGCTTGAAATCGTAACTGACGCTTTTATAGATCAAGGGGTTGATGGAAAAGCTGGATCCATCGGTGCACAAAAAGGTGTAGCCATCTGCGGGCGCTGAGATCACGGATTGCACGGCCAAGACGCCGTTGGCACCAGGTTTGTTCTCCACCACCACAGCTTGGCCCATGCGTTCTGTCAAGCGCTGGGCGTAGATCCTTGCGACGGTGTCTGGGAGGCCACCGGCCGCATGGGTGATGATGATTTTGATGGGTTTGTTGGGGTAGGAGTTGCTCTGAGCAAAGGACTCAGGGACAAAGCCCGCGCCAAGCAAGGACAAGCCTGCCAAGAGACTTTGTCGCTTGGATGAGTCTAGCGCACCAGCTACCTGGGAGAGTGAATGAGGGTCCATAGGACGGGGCTTGTTGTTCATGCAAAGGTTCCAAGTTGTGTCAATGCCGCTCAGTGCAATCAAGCTTCAAACCTTCTAAAGGGCTTGAGAAGGATGGTCTTTGTATCGGGCTTGGCACTCAAGCGTTTGAATATATACCAAAGCCTTGGCATTTTAGAGGCTTTCAACCCGTTGACCTTCGATCCATGAAGGATTCATTGAAAAGCTTCTGGGGTGATGGTGTTTTTTAAGCACCCAAGCTCAGAGGATCCATGCGCTCACGGTCGCAAAAGCCTGAGCCCTCGATGCAAACATCATGAAAACATTGTCATCAATTGAGTTGATGCGGTAATTTTATTTTTTTCATGGGTGTTTAAGATCTTCTTATGAATTTCAAAACACTTTTACTGCTGATGTTCTCTTTGCCAAGTATCGCTTGTGCAATGGGCAACCCTTGTGAAGAGGGACTAGCAGGTGATGAGAAACTTCTTTGCAATGCCAAGCGATCCATCAGCGTGGGCGAATGCGACAAGGCGAGCAGCATGGCGTTCAAGATGACTTGCATCGCGGCCGTTCGAGACCGTCAGCGTGACCATCTGTATGGGGTCAAACCCATGAACGCGTCCAATACCCGTATCGTTTCATCCTCGCCAGTTAAATATTTTTGGATGAAGTAGTCCTTAAGTGCTCATGCTTCTTGCTTTGACCCAGCAAAACGACAGTTTTACGTAAATTACAGCCGCATTTGCTCTTGATGACGGTAACGTAATTGTCATTTTCGATGACTTTGTCAAAATGGGGCCATGTTTACAAGATTGATCACCTTAGTTTTCTTGTTGCTTCCCCTGTTTGCATGGGCGGGTGGGGACGAGTGCATCAATGAAGCCAATGAGCAGCTCAAGCTGATGTGCAAGGCCAAGCACCATGCTTCGGCAGGGTATTGTGACAAGATGAGCTCCATGGGCACTCGCATGGAGTGCATTTTGGCGGTGAGAAACAAACAACGCGAAATCAATTGGGCTGCACCCAAGCCCAAAGTTTTACCTCCTCCCATTCAAAACTGATGCATTGGCTGTGCTCAGGGGTAATCCCTAAGCCACAGTTTCAATTCAACTCTAGAATTCAAGCACTGCGAAAAACATCCCCACCGAGGGTGTCATGCCTGTCCGCCAAGGGGCAGGCTCAAAAGGGGCATCACGCCTCTTTTGTAGCTTTAAGAGATCAACAAGACATTTGAATCAAAGGACTTCCATGAAATGCATTTTGAGATCCATTGGCAAAGCCAATGCGTTGGTCAAGACAACCGTTTTGCTTTTAAGTTTGCTAGGCCTGCATCTGCACCTTCAAGCGCAATCCAACCCCCCCATTCGAATTGGCAGCACATTGGCGCTGACTGGCCCCTTGTCCTCAACGGGCATTGTGCACAAGTTGGCAGGGGAAATCGCCGTCGAAGATATCAACAAGCGCGGAGGACTTTTAGGCAGACGCGTTGAATGGGTTTTGAAGGACGATCAATCCAAGCCAGAAGTGGCCAGAACCCTTTATGAGCAGTTGCTCAACAGCGAGAAGGTTGATTTGTTGATGGGGCCGTACGCAACGGGTGCGATTTTATCGGCCTTTGTGGTGGCAGAAAGATTCAACAAGGTCTTGATCCATCACACCTTTGGTATTCCAAGTCAAGCTAAATACGACAAGCAGTTCCCGGCTTGGGCACTGGGCCCCAATCCCGATAAAACCGTCCCCAACACGGTGTTTGATGCGATGGCTTCATTGCCCAAGCCCCCTAAAACCATTGCCATTGTGACCAGCAAGTTCCCATCCGTTTTCTTCTTGTCTGCAGGTGCTCGAGAAGTTGCCAAGCAACGTGGACTCCAAGAGGTTTTGTACCTTGAATGGGACTTTGGCAACCGTGACTTCGCCCCGATTGCGTCTAGGATCAAAGAGGCCAAGCCTGACTTGCTGTGGGTTGGTGACATCGGTGCGGAGGGCAATCAAATTTTAGAAGCCATGAAGAAAATTGATTACGTGCCCCCATTGCACACGCACGTTTACCCCTCTCCTGGCATCATGGCGGTTGCGCCCGAGGCACAGGGCAGTTTTGCCATCTCGCCTTTTGAAGAGCACTTGCCTTTTACCAAGAACAAAGGAGCGGATACTTTTATCAAAGCATTTGATGAAAGAGCCAAACAAGCTGGGTTGCCTTACACACGTGTTGAGGTCCAAGCTGCCAGCTCATTCACCGCTTGGCAAATGCTTGAGGCGGCCGTCACGGCCACCAAGAGCTTGAACGACGACGCCATTGCCAAATGGTTGAAAACCAATAAAGTCGATGCCATCACGGGTCGTTTGCGCTTTGATGGACCCAACAACTATGGTGACGATTTGATGCACGTCAAGCAGTTGCAAAACAATCAATGGGTCGTGGTGTGGCCCAAGAACTTGGCTGCTCCTGGTGTGAAAATGCAGACCCCATAAGCCTTCATGCTGCAAAGAAAAAACCCGTGTCCATGACACGGGTTTTTTTATGAGAAGTAGAAATCAAAAGCCGCTCGGCCATTGGACCTGAACTGGCTGATCGGCTTGAGGCTTGAGGCTTGAGGCTTGAAGCGGGATGGTTTCAAGCCCCAAGGATTCAGCACCCCTTCACGGGGCTTTCAGCCCCTGCGCTCAGTCGTTCTTAGGGGCTTTTTCTGGGCCTGAGAACCAAGCCACATACAAGGCGGGTAGAACCACCAAGGTCAGAAGGGTTGCGGTGATCAGACCACCAATGACCACAATGGCCAAAGGCCGCTGAGTCTCAGCCCCAATTTCTTGACTCAAGGCCATCGGCAGCAGACCCAATGCAGCCAGCAAGGCGGTCATTAAAACCGTTCTCAGTCTTTGGATGGAGCCCTCCTTGACCGCGTCGATGACACTCAAGCCCGCTGAGCGCAGTTGTTGAAAGACCGACAACATGACCACCCCGTTCAAGACGGCCTGGCCCGAAAGGGCAATGAACCCAATGGCTGCAGAAACCGACAGGGGGATGTGCAAAACCCAAAGGGCAACAAAGCCACCAATCAAGGCCAAGGGCACGTTGATCAAAATAAGGGAGGCGGTTTTGACGGAATTGAACGCGTTGAACAACAGCAAGAAAATCAACAACAAAGAGACCGGAACGACCAAGGTGAGCCTTTTCATCGCTCTCTCTTGGTTTTCAAACTCACCAGACCAACTGACGGTGTAGGTGTCGGGTATTTTTACATTTTTCTCCACTCTGGACTTCATATCGGCCACGATAGAGCCCATATCTCGCCCCTTGATGAAGATGCCAATGGCCATCGTTCTTCGACCCGCTTCGCGAGCGATGTTCATGGCGCCAGAAGCCTGCTTGATATCGGCCAAGGTCCCAAGCGTGGTGTAGCCTCCATTGGCCATCAAAACGGGCGTATTGGGTAGGTTGCTGATGGCTCGGCTGTCATCTTTCAGTCTCACAACAGCGGCAAATTTTTTCTCACCCTCCCAGATGTAAGTTGCGACTTTTCCAGCAAGCGCAGCTTCAATCACATCTTGAATGTCGCTCACATTGATCCCTAGGCGAGCTGCTCGCTCACGTTTGATATCGATCAGCAGTTGTGGCAGTTCGCCTAAGCGGTCAACCTCTGCGCGTTGGATACCGGGAATTTGTTTGAACTCGCGGCGCATCGCCTCAACGGTGTTCTTGAGTTCTGTCAAATCATCACCGGCCACTTTAACGACGATTTGTCCCTTGATTTGTGAAATGGACTCCAACACATTGTCTCGAATGGGCTGGGAGAATGCGGGGTCCACGCCTGGAATGACCGATAAACGAGCGTCCATTTCTTCAATCAACTGATCCCGAGTCAAGCCCTTGCGCCACTCCTCGTGAGGCTTCACATCGACAAACACCTCGGCCATGCTGAGTGTTTTGGGGTCCGTTCCGTCCTCGGGTTGACCTGCCTTGGAGACCACCGTTCTGACTTCAGGAATGGTTTGTAAAGCACGCCTTGCAAGACGCAATATCTTGGTGGCCTCTTCTTGAGAAACACTGGAAGGCAAATCCCAGTTCACCCAAAAGGTGCCTTCATTGAGTTCGGGCAAGAATTCAGAGCCCAACCTAGAGGCAGCACCCAATGCCAAGATGAATGCGGCAAGCGCCATCGTCATGACTTTTTTTCTGTGCTCAAGAGCCCAATCCAAAACCGGGCGGTAAATGTTCTTGGCTGATGTGACCAGTGCGTTGTCGCCGTGGGGCAACTTTTTGCGCAAAGTCCAATAAGCGATCAACGGCACCAAGGTCAATGAAAAGATCAAGGATCCAATCAACGCCATCGTGACCGACAAGGCCATGGGTTGAAAGATCCGACCTTCATGGCGCTGCAGAGCAAAAATGGGAATGTGGGCAGCAATGATGATCAGCATGGAGAAAAGTGTTGGTCGCCCCACTTCGTTGGTGGCATCGGTGATCAACGCTTCTCTCTCTTTGATGCTCATGCCCTCACCCCTTTGGGCGAGTCGGTGCATGACGTTCTCGATCACGATCACGGCTCCATCCACAATGATGCCAAAATCCATGGCACCTAAGCTGAGCAAATTGGCCGGAACCCCCATGATTTTGAGTCCCATGAAGGTCCCAAGCAAAGCCAAGGGGATGACCACGACCACCGCCAAACTGGCCCGCATGTTTGAGAGAAACAAGTACAAGACCAGGCCTACCAAGATGGCGCCTTCAAGCAAGTTTCTAAAGACCGTGGACAAGGTTTTCCCCATGAGCCAAGTGCGGTCGTAAAAGGGAACGATCTCAACGCCGCGAGGAAGACCGCGTTGGTTGAGTTGAGAAATCTTTTCTTTGACGTTTTTGAGGACTTGAGAGGGGTTTTCACCTTTTCGCATGATCACAATGCCAACCACTGCATCGTCATCGCCGTCTTGACCCGTGATGCCCAGTCTTGGAACGGAGCCCAATTTCACTTGTGCAACATCACGAATCAAAATAGGTGTTCCATTGTTCGAGCCTAAAACGATTTGCCCTATTTCTTCTGCGGAACTCAACAGGCCAATGCCCCGAATCGCAAATTGCTGTGAGCCTTGTGCCACATAGCTGCCGCCAGCGTTGGAGTTGCCCCGTCCGAGGGCATCTTGGAGGTTTTGAAAAGTCAATTTGAAGGCCCTGAGTTTGTCCAAGTCAGGTTGCACTTCATACTGTTTGATGAACCCACCCATCGCCACGACATCGGCAACACCTGGGACTTGGCGCAGGTTTTTCTCAATGATCCAATCTTCAAGGGTCCTGAGGTCGGTGGAGGTTTGACCATTGCCCTTCACGCGGTAACGCATGATTTCCCCAACGGGCGTTGCGTTGGGTGTGATATTGACTTGCGCGCCAAGCGGCAGGTCCACTACATTGAGCCGCTCGTTGACTTGTTGGCGTGCAAGATTGACATCGGCCTTGTCATCAAAGGTGATCACGGTGTAGGACAAGCCAAACTGCGTGTGAGAAAACAGACGAATGGAGTTGGGAAGACCTGAGAGGACCGCTTCCAAAGGCAAGGTGACTTGCTTTTCAACCTCCTCTGCAGCACGTCCTGGGTAAAGGGCAATCACCGTGACCTGCGTATCGGTCACATCCGGGAAAGCTTCAACAGAGAGGTTTTGAAAGGCAATTAAGCCAGCCGCAACGAACAAAAGGGTCCCAAGGACGATGACCAAAGGCTGCGTGATCGCAAAATGAATGATTTTCTTCATGGTTTAATTGTCGGCACTTTCATGGGTGCTTGCTGAGCATCTTCTTGTGCATTGAGCAATTCTTTGGCGAGCAAAAGTCCGTTTTGGCTCACCACTTTTTCACCAATCATCAAGCCAGCTTCAACCACGACGTCTTTTTTGTTCTCAAAGACAAGGGTCACTTTTTTGGATTGGAAAACACCAGGTTCAGTTTCGATAAACACAATATGGTCGTTCCCTTTGAGGAAGACCGAGCTTGCAGGAATGTTCAGGTTACTAGGAAAGCTGCGAAGAAAGGATGCCGTTGCTAGCATCTCATTTTTCAAGATGCGGTTTGGGTTTTCAATGGAAGCTCTGACTTTGATCGTTCGCGTCATTGGGTCAATCGTATCAGCGATGGCTTTGATGGTGGCGATAAACACTTGGTTGGGAAGGCTGGGTGTTTTGATGTCCATCTTCATGCCCATTTTGATGTGTTGAATATCGCCTTCACGAACATCGATCAAAACCCATAGAAATCTGGGATCGGTGATCACAAAAAGAGCGGGGGAGCTTGGGCCAAACTGGTCGGGCCTGATTTCTTGATCGGGATTGACGTTTCTCTCAACGATCATGCCGCTCAGGCTGGAGCGAAGCCCAAGCTGCTGGTTCACGCCAGCTCCGCTTGAGTAAAGTGCGGTTCTGGCTTGTGCGCGGTCAACCTCGGCCTTGGCTCTTAGAAAATCGGCCTCGGATTGCTCAAACTCTTTTTGAGAGGTGATGCCTGCGTTGAAGAGTTCCTTTTGCCGGGCTAAATTTTTGCTGGCCAACAAGGCGTCTGCAGTGGCCCGTGCGGTATCGGCTTGTGCGGCACCAAATTCGGGGGATGCAATTTGTGCCAAGACGGTACCCTCGTTCACGTTTTGCCCAACATCGGCCAAGATTTGCTTGACCCGACCCGCAAAAGCGGGAAAGACACGCTGTGTCCTTTGTTCATCCCAAACGATACGAGCTGGCAAATCAACTGCAATGTTCTCGGCTTGCTTGACCGCTACGGTGGAGAGAAGGCTCAATTGTGGGTTGCCCGCAGGAAATCGAAGTTGATTGTTTTGAACGATGGGTTGCTGGGTGATCTCCATGTGGGAGGGTGACTCAGAGCAAGACATGAGCAACATGCTTGAGAAACAAAACGTAGAAATTAATTTTTTCAAAGTGAACTCTTCTTAGGATGGGTCAATAGATCGCAGACTGTCAATTTGAACTGGCAAGTTCTTCGGTGGTGTAGGGCTCGGTTCTTAGAAACCAAGCGCCCTGAGATTTGGACAAGTCGGCCTGGGCTGCAATGGCCTCAATGCGTGTGGAACGATAGGTCCTTCTGGCATCGAGCAAATCCGTGAGCGTCAATGCGCCTTTGCTGTAAGCGTATTCAGCTTGTTCCAAGACTTTTTTGGCTTGGGGCAAAATGATCTGCTCATAGCGCTGATGTCTGTCGTTGGCGGTCAAGAGGTTTTGAAGCAAGCTTTGTAAGTCTTTAGCTGCAAACACTTTGATTTTTTCAACCATGATTTGAGCTTGTGTCAGTTGTTCTTTTGCGCGTTTAACTTCACCCTCGTAGCTGTAATTGAGTTGAAGAGGCACTTGCAGTCTCAACTCCATCAATCGGTTGGACGTGCCGGGATAGTGATCAATGGATGCGCCCCAAGTCAGATCTGTTTTCTTCAATGAGAGTGCCAAATCCATGGCCGTGCTGGCGGCTTTCTCCCGCTCGAGGGCTGCGATGACATCGGGGCGCAAAAGCACCGCTTTGTCAATTTGAGCGAGGGCGTCTTCTGAATGCAAGGGGTTGTTTTTAGAAGAGGCCAAACCACGGAAATCTGATTCCACTCGCCAAGAGAGGGGGGATGTTTTGAGTTTGATCAGTTGGGACAAGGCCAAAGCGGCCATTTGTCGGTCAAGCTTTGCAGCTTGCGCATCGGCTTGGGCTCTTTGATTTTCTATGGAGATGCGGTAGGCCTCTTGTGCCGATAGATCCCCATTTTTCAATCGAATGCTAGCCGTTTCATGTGTTTTTTGATAATTTTGGGCGATGGCGAAAAACTCCTCCTCCCTCATCTGTGCAGCGAACAAGTCAATGAATGCAGTGTAGGCAAGGAGTTGTTGTCCAATCAAAGTATCGCTTAAATCAAAAAGGGAGGCTGAGAGCAAATTTTTGGCGGTCTGCGCTCTCAAGGCTCTTTTGTCACCTCTCTCCCAAGTCCAGTCAACGCCCAAAGATTTGTCAATGCGCTTGTCGTTCAATATAGATCCTGCGCCAAGACCATTTTGCAAATCCATTTGGCTCACGCGCGCACTCAGCATGGGCAGGGGTGCACGGTCTGCGGCCAGGAGATCGCCTTGGGCCGATTGGGCACTCGAGCGCGATAAGCCCACCTCAAAGTTGACTTTTGCAGCACTCAAGACCTCAGACCATTGAAGGTAGGTCCAGGTATTGGTGTCCATTGACTTTTTCAAGTCCTTGGCAGCCATGTCAGAGTTTTGTTTTTCCAACATGGGTTGACTTGGGGGTGATACCATTTGTTGCCCAAGTGCATGGAAGACTGGAAAAAAGAATGCACCACAACCAAGGGTTAACCCTAAAATGCAGGGTGATTTGAAATTTAAAAAGAGTCGTTTGATTTGCATGCTCCGTTTATCCCCTATTTTCCCTGACCAAAGCCTGACCAAGGTGTTTTTTTATCCGTCATGAGAGTTTTACTCGTTGAAGACGATCACGTTCTTAAAACCATCATGCTCAAGTCACTTGAGGATGCGGGCCATCGCGTGGATGTGGCTAGCCAACTTGATGAGGCAAGCCATTTCTCGCTTGTGCAGTCCTATGACGCCATCTTGCTCGATTTAAATCTTCCCCAAAAGGACGGCCCAAATGCAGCGATGGGCAGCGGTTTGACCTTGCTCAAAGAGTTGCGCGCCAGAGGCAACACAACGCCAGTGCTGGTCTTGACGGCAAGAAACCGAACAGAGGAGCGCATTGCTGGCCTTGACGCGGGCGCCGATGACTATTTGGGCAAACCCATTGATTTGGCCGAATTGGAAGCAAGGCTAAGAGCCCTGGCCAGGCGAAGCAGCAACACCAGTGACCTTCAAAAGGTGGGTCAGCTTTGTTTGGACCGCAAGCAAAAAAGAGTTTTTGTCAACAACGAGGAAATCATCTTTCCGGCACGAGAGTATGAGGTGTTGTCCCATTTGATGACCCCTCCAGGTAGGACGGTCAGTAAAAAAGAAATGTCAAGTAAATTGTCTGACTTCGATGATGTTTTGGGTGACAATGCATTGGAGACGTTCATCTCGAGGTTAAGAAAAAAGATCCAAGGCTGTGGCGTGAGCATTAGAACGCTGAGAGGGTTGGGTTATTTATTGGAAGAGGAAAAAAATGAAAAATATTAAATTGCCTTCCTTGACAAGCCAACTTTTAAAAAGCCTTTATGTGCCACTTTTCTTGACTTGGATTTTTGGAATCGTTGTCGTGGTGGCCGTTGCCACCTATTTCACAGAGCAAGCCTACGACCGAGCATTGCTTGATGATGCGTATTCAGTGGCACGACATGTCGCTGTCAATAACTCTAAAAATTCGATAGAGTTGGAGATTGATCTCTCAGCCAATGAAATGACGACGCTTTTATTTGATCAAAGCGAAATCATTTATTTTCAAGTTCTCAACACGGATGGATCGATGATTGCCGGCCATCCTGGATTTAAGGCGTCCTTGCCTGCCATAGGTGAGCCACCACGTTTTTCAAACTTAGAGTTTCAGGACAAAAACTTCAGAACGGTCGCGATTTACCGCTCGCAGCCATCGCCCTTCTTTTTGGTCATGGCGCAAACCTCGGATTTCAGATCGGCCTTGACCGAACGATTGGTCCTCTTTTCTATTGTCCCGCAGCTCTTTTTCTTGGTGTTGCTCGCTTGGTTTTTAAAAGGTGTGATCAAAAAAGAGTTGGCACCCTTGTTGGATCTTGAAAAAGCTGTCGAAACTCGAGCTGTCATTGATTTGACGCCAGTGCAAATTGACACAAGAACCAAAGATGTTCATGATTTAAGTACCGCCATCAATCGATTGTTTTTCAGGATCGATGATGGTGTTCGTTTACTAAGGGAGTTTTCAGGCAATGTGGCCCATGAACTGCGAACACCTCTTGCGGGCATTCGTGCGCAAGCAGAGTATGGTCTTGCCAATCAGAATCCTGAAATCTGGCTCCAACAACTGCAAGGCATTTCAAAGAGCGAATTGCGGGCAAGTCACATGGTCGATCAGCTTTTGGCCCTTTCATTGACCAATGAAGCAAAGTCTGGGTTGATCTATGAAGACATTGCTGTTGATGAGTTGGTCAAAGAGTCAGTGTTGCGGTTTTTACAAAGGGCCGACTCTTTAGGTGTTGACCTAGGTGTCAAGGGCTATGAGTTAGGTGTCAAAATAAAAACTCAACGCTCCTTGCTTGAAGGTGCTTTGAACAATTTGATCGACAACGCACTTAGATATGGTGTCTCAGAAATCGAGAGTTTTAATCAAATCACCATTGAAATTGAGAAAACACAGGATGCACATCAAAAAAGTTTCTTGGACATTTCTGTGGTGGACAATGGCAAAGGGATCTCCGATGAGTTCAAGCATCAAGTCATGCGCAGGAGAACCCAAGGCCAAGCGGGGCTGAATCTAGGGGCAGGAGCGGGACTTGGTTTGGCAATTGTGGTGGAATATGCAAAACTGCTCAATGCCGAGTTCATTCTTCTAGACAACATGGGAGGAGGCTTGAAAGCCATTTTGAGGTTGCCGCTGGATTGATGCTTGAAGAGAGCTTTGCCCCAAAATGGTCTCAAGATGGTCAGCATACGGTCACCTCATGAGCCGATGAGGTGGGTATTCATGTCGTCGTCGTGGTTTTTATTTTTTGGTTGATCGTGACCTGTTCAAGACCGCATTCCAGGCGGCCTGTGCACTTAAAGTAAAATAAAGCTTTGATGTCAATCATTTTTTAAGGTTCCAAGCATGTCGAAATTTTTTAGACGTTTTTTTGTTGCGATCATGTTGGCTCATGGCTCCATGCTTGGTTTCTTGCAGGCCCAAACCTTTCCTCAGAAAACGATCACCATCGTTGTTCCTACTGCACCAGGAGGCGCCAATGATGCGATGGCTCGCATCATTGCTCAAAACATGTCTCCTCACCTAGGGCAAGCGGTGATTGTTGAAAACAAAGCTGGTGCGAACGGTGCAATTGCCTCCGAGTTTGTTGCCAGAGCCACCCCAGACGGCTACACCATCATGTTTGGCTACATTGCAACGCATGGCATCAATCCAGCCTTACAAAAATTGAAATACGATCCAGTGACAGATTTCGAGCCCATTGGTTTGGTGGCCAACTCACCCACCTTGATGGTGGTGACCAACAGCTTGAATGTGAAAACCCCCAAAGAGCTCATTGCCTTGATCAATGCCAAGCCCGGGACCATGAGTTATGCGTCTGCTGGAAAAGGCACGGCGCCGCATCTCTCTGGCGAGTTGTTCAAGATTGCAACGGGCGTTGATTTGGTGCACATTCCCTACAAGGGTTCTGCGCCAGCTGTCGTTGACACCATAGGCGGAACGACCCAAGTGATGTTTCCAAGCTTGTTCACGGCCTACCCCCAAGTCAAGGCAGGCAAGCTCAAAGCGCTCGGTATTGCTGGAGAAAAAAGATCCTCTGTGATGCCTGAGGTGCCTACGTTGACCGAGCAAGGTATACCCAACGTCAATGTGAACCAATGGTATGGGCTTTTTGCGCCAGCTAAAACACCTAAAGCCGTCATTGATCGATTGAACAAGGAACTCAATTTGGTGCTCAGCGACAAGGTCATCGAAAAGAAAATCGAGGACCAAGGGGCTGAGGTAGAAACAAGTACGCCTGAGCACCTTAGAAACTTGGTTCAATCAGAAGTGATCCGCTGGAAGAAGGTGGTGGTTGCTGCAAAAATCACGGTTGATTGAATTTAAGATCGATCACCATGTCCGACAACGCAACACCCCCCTTACGGGTCATCACCTCTGGCGCTTTTGCTGCGGCACTGAAACTTTTAACGCCGTTGTTCGAAGCCCAGCATCAAAGAAAAGTTGATTTATTTTTTGGCTCTTCGATTGGAGCGGCCCACGACTCCATTCCAACTCGTTTGAGTCAAGGCGAGCAATTCGATTTGTTTGTTTTGGCCTCATCAGCTCTGGATCACTTTATCGCTGAGGGCAAAATTCAACAAGGATCCAGGGTGGATTTGGTGATCTCTAACATTGGCGCTGGGGTACGCGTGGGAGATGCAGATGTTGACATCAGCACGGTGGATGCTTTGAAAAAAGCCTTGCTGAGCGCTGGTCGAATTGCATATTCAGCCAGTGCAAGTGGAACTTATTTGTCTGAAGAGTTGTTTCAAAAGTTGGGCATTGAAGCTGAAATGGCCGTCAAGGCCAAGAAAATATTCAGTGAACGTGTGGGAACCATCTTGTTGCGCAACGAGGCTGATTTAGGTTTTCAACAAATCAGCGAATTGATCCCCATCGAGGGCATCAAGATCGTTGGGGAACTTCCCCCCGAGGTTCAAAGATCGTTTTTCTTCTCGGCAGGCATTGGTGCTCAAACGGCTCAACTGCAAGCTGTCAGGCAATTCGTTGAGTTTTTAGCCAGCCCTGAGGTGGCTGATGTTGTTGCCAAAACCGGCCTCAAGCCCGTCTTGCCATCGATGCCTTGGTGAGAGCGGTTTGAAGAGATTTTGGTTGAACGTCGGGTCTAAAGGTCATGGACTTCAAATATGCAACCTTTAAAAGGTATCACTGTTGTCAGTCTTGAGCACGCCATTGCCGCGCCCTTTGCAACGAGGCAATTGGCCGATCTAGGCGCGCGCGTCATCAAGGTTGAACGCCCCCATGGGGGTGACTTTGCCAGGAAGTACGACGAGCGCGCAAAAGGCATGTCCTCTCACTTTGTTTGGACCAATCGGTCCAAAGAGAGTTTGACGCTCGATTTGAAAGATCCCGAGGCGCTGTCCACGCTCAAGCTGTTGATCAGCCAAGAAGCCGATGTGCTGGTGCAGAACTTGGCGCCAGGTGCGGCCAAAAGAATGGGCCTGTCTTATGAGGACTTGTCAAAAAGCAAGCCTGGCATCATCGTTTGCGATATTTCGGGTTACGGTAGCGATGGTCCCTATGCAAACAAAAAAGCCTACGACTTGTTGATTCAAAGCGAAGCTGGATTTTTAAGTACCACAGGAACTCAAGATCAAGTTGCTAAAGCGGGTATTTCAATTGCGGATATTTCAGCGGGAATGTACGCCTACACCAACATCTTAGCGGCCTTGATGCATCGCCAACAAACTGGGCAAGGACAGTGCATTGATATCTCCATGTTGGAGTCCTTGTCAGAATGGATGTCTTACCCACTTTACTATGCGATGGATGGTGCTGAAGCGCCTGCTCGAGCTGGAGCCAGCCATGCAAGCATCTACCCATATGGCCCCTTTGAAGCTGGTGATGGAAAGGTGGTCATGCTTGGGTTGCAAAACGAGCGGGAGTGGTTGGTGTTTTGTGAGAAAGTTTTACTTAACGAGCACTTGGCCCGTGACGAACGCTTCAACACCAACACCAAGCGAAGTGAGACCAGAGAGGCATTGAAGGCCTTGATTGTGCAGGTTTTTTCTTCCATGACGGCTGCTCAGGTCAGTGAGCGATTGGAGAAGGCTGGCATTGCCAACGCCCAAGTCAACGCCATGGCTGAGGTATGGTCCCATGAGCAGTTGGCGCACCGAAACAGATGGGCTTCTATTGAGACACCTGTCGGGCAGATGCCGGCACTCATTCCACCTGGTTCGTGGAGCCAAGGTCCTCCGCGCATGGACGCTGTACCTGAAGTGGGGGAGCACACAGACTCGATTTTGAGAAAGCTGGGTAAAACCAACTTGCAAATCGATCAAATGCGGGCAAGGGGCTCGATTTAGCCGGTGCCTGGGGTCGAGCAACATGGCTTTGAAGCACCTGTATTGGCGTAAACACTGTTCAGATTTATGGAAAGCCCACTTAAGATTTGATCACATCAATCAAGGAGATCAAAATGCGATTACGTCAAACTGGGCTTGCTGTTTTAAGTGCACTGCTGATGAGTTCATGCGCCAACTTGAGCGGTACTCCAAGCGGATTTACACCACTGTTTGATTCGGGTAGCAATCTCTTGGGGTGGACCAAGGCGGGAGATTCAAATTGGAGAATTCAAGACGGTGCCATTCAAGCAGACTTTTTGCCTGGAAAGATAGCAGGCTTTTTGATTTCCAAAAAAGTTTATACCGACTATCAAATTTACGCAGAGTTCTGGGTCGATTCGGAAACCAACAGTGGTATTTTCATTCGTTGTGAAAACCCAGAAAAAGTCGGTGCGGACACCTGCTACGAGGTCAACATCTGGGATACAAGGCCTGATCCAAGCTATGGCACAGGAGCCATCGTGGACACCATCAAAGTAACACCTCCCTATCCCAAAGTAGGGGGCAAATGGAGTGTGATGGAAATCACCGCTAAGGGTTCTCAATTCCTCGTCAAAATTGATGGCGTGGTCACCGCCTCTGGAACTGACAGCAAGCATGCCAAAGGAAACATTGCATTGCAGCATGGCGGAGGTACGGTCAAATTTAGAAAAGTCTTGATCAAAGAGCTTTAAAGCTCTTCAAGTGTTTGAGGTTCAGCCAAGCTCCTTAGGAGCTTGGGCGGGAGTCTTTCGGCGTGCTTGGATGGCTTGGCGCGTTGCCCGGCATAACATCCAAGAGCTCAAGGCCTCATTCGCTGAAGGCCTCAGTGGACGTTGGGCTCAAGCAAGGTGCTTTAAAGCCATTGAGGCCCTTTTTTGTTTTAAGCGCTTTTCAAATGAGACCGCTGTAAGAGCCGCCATCGAGTTGTAAATTTTGTCCAGAAATAAACCCTGCTTGCGCGCTGCAAAGAAAAGCGCAAGCATCGCCGAATTCATGGGGCAAGCCAAAACGTTTTGCAGCAACTGTTTCTGTGATCTTGGCTCTCGCTTGCTCAAGGCTGATGTTGTGCAATTTCATCATTCTTTCGGCCATGAATTGTTGCCTAGGCGTATCAATTCGTTCGGGCAATAGATTGTTGATCGTGACATTGTCGACCGCAGACTCTAGAGAGACTGACTTGCTGAAAGCGGTCAATCCTGTTCTTGCAGTGGTTGAGAGTGCCATGTGTGGCCTAGGGCTTTTGACCATGGCTGAGGTGATGTTGATGATGCGCCCAAATTGTCTCTCTCTCATGCCAGTGATAAAACCGCGAATGAGCAAGATGGGGGCAAGCATATTGCTTTCTATGGCTTCAATCCATGCATCATGATCCCAGTCTTTCATGCTACCTGGCGCTGGTCCTGCATTGTTGTTGACCAAAATGTCAAGGTTGGGAAAGTGTTCAAATAATTTTTTTCTGTCGCTGTCCTTGGTGATGTCGGCTTGTATGGTGTTGACCAAAATACCTGTGCTTTTTAAGATATTTGATTGGGCAAGCTCGAGTCGGGATGGATCTCGCCCATTGATATACACATTGACACCCTCCCTAGCAAGAGAGGTTGCACATGCCAAGCCCAAGCCTTGAGAGGAGGCGCATACCAAAGCCAATCGACCTTTGATTCCTAAGTCCATGTTGAACTTATTTCTTGATCGATACGTGGGCTGTTTTGATCACATTGGCCCATTGGGCTCTCTCCAGAGCCATCATTTTGGTGAACTCTTGAGAGCCATACACCACGGGATCAAAACTCATTTCTCTCATTTTCTTTTGAAAAGTGGCGTCCTTGTTCAAAGAAAACAATTCTTTTTCCCAAAAAGCAATGATCTCAGGAGATGTTTTTGAGGAGAAAAAAGCACCGTACCAATTCATGATGTCCAAATTGCTCAATCCACTTTCTGCCAAAGTGGGCAAGTCTGGGTAGGCATCAAGCCGGCTTGATTCAAGCGTGGCCAAGGCTTTGAGCCTGCCAGACTTGATATGCTCTTTGACAGATTCAACCGACTGAACTAAAAACTGTACATCTCCAGCCAACAAGCCCATGACCGCGGGAGAGCTTCCTTGGTAAGGCACATTGGTCAATTGAATGCCCGCCTTTGTGAAAATGATTTCAGAGATCAAATGAAAAGCGTGTCCAAGTCCAGGCGTACCGTAAAAAATTTTGCTAGGTTCTTTTTTTGCTAGAGCGATGAAGTCACCTAGGGTGTTGGCTTTGACGTTTCCATTGATCACAATCACAGCTGGATTGCGGCCTAAAAGGGCTGCCGGAATTAAATCACGGTTAGCGTCATAAGGCGGTTTAGGATCAAATTGTTCTGCAATGGTGATGGGCGTTGGTGGAGAAAAAAGCATGGTGTAGCCATCAGCAGCTGCTTTGACCACATAGTTGGTACCAATTTGGCCTGAGGCGCCTGGCATATTTTCGACAACGATTTGTTGACCCCATTTGGTCCCAAGAATTGATGCGGCCAACCGTCCAACGGTATCTGGACCACCAGCGGCAGGGAAGGGGACCACCATGCGAATATTCCTAGAGGGGTATTTCGAATTTTGCGCATAAGAAAAGCCTGAGTTCAACATACCCAGCGCTGCAGCGCCTAAAACTTTTCTTCTTGTGTTTGAAAAATGATTCATGTGGATGGGTTTTCTTAAGATGGGTTGAAGGATTTCTTATGGAGTTGCTCTAGTCGTTGGCGTGGTCATGAGGGTGCCCGTGGTCGTGAGAGTGCCCGTGGTCGTGAGAGTGCCCGTGGTCATGAGCGTGCCCGGGGTCATGAGCGTGCCCGGGGTCATGAGCGTGCCCGTGGTGGTGAATAGGAC
>JBAXNB010000020.1:0-23876 GCA_037134015.1 Betaproteobacteria bacterium
CAAAATCTCGGACAAATTCAAATCGCCAGGTTTGTGAACCCCGCCGGGCTCACCCCCATTGGTAACAATTTGTTGACCGCCACAGCGGCCAGTGGCGCTCCTCAAGTTCTGAACCCGGGAACCACGGGTGCTGGCACCATCAATCAAGGTTCATTGGAAGCCTCCAATGTCAACGTGGTTGAAGAGATGGTCAATATGATTGAAACCCAAAGGGCTTATGAGGTGAACTCAAAAGCCATCGATGCCGTAGACGGCATGTTGAAATTCCTAAACCAAAATATGTAAAGGTTAGGAACACCATGTTCATGATTGTCAAAAATACAGCAAAAAAATCAAAAGCAAGCACTGGCGTATCTGCAGGATCGACAGTGTCATTGAAAACTTTAATCTTGAAAATAGCAGGTCTTTGTTTGTTGTCTGCCGCAACGGTGCAGTTCACCGCCTGCTCAACTATTCAGTCGGTTCCTGAAGCCATGACGCCTTCGCCTGACTTTGCGCCAGTTTTTCCGGTGAGCAACGACAGAAATCGTGTGCCGACTGGTGGTATTTTTGGCAATTCTCAAAACGACGCCTGGTTTGGTCGTGGTAGAAATTTTCAAGTGGGGGACTTGATCACCGTGCTCTTGAATGAGTCAACTCAATCCGCTAGAACTCAAAATACCAACGTTGACCGAATTACCAAGAACACTGCTTTGCCCACAGGTCTGAGCAGCACTCTGGCCAAATCCCCCATCTTGGGCGGACTCGACTTGAGCAAAGGCGAGGTGTCTAGCAATGGCACAGGTCAAGCCGCGCAACAAGCAAGCTTGACGGGTTCGATTGCCGTGACGGTGATCGAGATCTTGGCCAATGGCAATTTGATGGTCAAGGGAGAAAAGAAATTGGGCTTGGCCGAAGGCACAGAAGTGATTCAAGTCTCTGGTGTGATTCGCCCTCAAGACATTGGTCCCAATGGAACAGTTCAGTCGCTGCGCTTGGCCAATGCACAAATTTCATACCGTGGTTCAGGTGATTTGGCCAATGCAACGAAAGCGGGTTGGGGCACGAACTTGATGTACAAATACTGGCCCTTCTGAACAAATTTCTTGGTTCCTACCACTTCATGAGTCAAACAATGTTACGCAATCTCATTCTCATCCTTTGTTTTCTTGCCAGTCAGTCTGTGTGGGCTGACCGAATCAAGGACTTGGCCACTTTGGCCGCACAACGCTCGAATCAGTTGGTGGGTTTTGGCTTGGTCGTCGGTTTACAAGGCACGGGTGATGATGCATCTGTTCCTTTCACCACGCAAAGTATGAAAGCCATGGTGTCACAGTTGGGAGTGAGGATTGATGGCCCCTTGTCCGACTTTGAACAAGTCACCAGTGCTGCCAGGGTTGACATCAAAAATACAGCCGCTGTTTTAGTGACCGCAGATTTGCCTGGTTTTGCAAAGCCTGGCCAAAAAATTGACATCAATGTCTCTGCAATCGGTAAAGCCACCAGTTTGAGGGGCGGCAGTTTAATCTTGACGGCGCTTCGTGGCGTTGATGGAGAAATCTATGCGTTGGCGCAGGGCTCAGTGACGGCCACTGGAATTGATGCTTCTGCCGCGGGATCGAAAGTGGCCATTGGTGTACCAACCTCAGCGCGAGTGCCAGCGGGTGCCATCGTTGAGCGCATGGTCGACACCCCATTTGAAAAAGCCGAAGAGTTGGTGTTGAATTTGAGAGACAACGATTTTTCAACCAATGCCAGTGTGGTCAATGCCATCAATGAAAAATTCGGTGGCGATGTGGCCCAATCTTTGGATGGAACGTCTATTTCAGTCAGAGCTCCCCAGGATCTGAGCCAGCGCGTGGCATTCATGTCGATGCTGGAAAACCTTGAAGTCAATCCAAGTGCGCCCAACGCCCGAGTGGTTGTCAATTCCAGAACTGGCACTGTGGTGATCAACCAAGGTGTGAGGGTGTCGCCTGCGGCGGTTTCTCACGGAACCATTTCAGTCTCCATTGCCGCGACCAATGAAGTTTCTCAGCCTGGCGCTTTTTCCAATGGCACGACCCAGGCTGTACAAAATGCGCAAGTCAATGTGAATGAGCCCAACAAACCGATGTTTTTATTCAAGCCTGGCGTCGAGTTGAGGGACATCGTCGAAGCCGTCAATCAAATTGGTGCAACTCCATCGGCATTGATTGCTATTTTGGAGGCTCTCAAGAGTGCAGGTTCACTAAGAGCTGAATTGGTCATCATCTAATATAAAAATCATGACCGACGCAATCTCCTCCAACAACGCTCCAACATCGTCATATCTTGACTTTAGTGGTCTTGGGGAGTTGCGTGGGCGCGCTCAACAAAATGATCCAGCAGCACTCAAACAAGCTGCCAAGCATTTTGAAGGGGCATTCATTCAAATGATGCTCAAGTCAATGCGTGAAGCGAACAACGTCATGAAGAGTGACTTGATCAAATCGGACGCCATTGATACCTTTCAAGACATGTTTGACAAAGAAATTTCAACCCAAATGGCCAATCGCAACAGCATGGGTGTGGCGGACATGTTGGTGAGGCAGTTGTCTCCACAGGCACCCAATAGCGCCAGTCTTGGGGCCATCAATCCCAACGGCGCTATGCCTTTGAAAAAAGAGGCGAAGTCATTTTTGATGAATCCAGACAAAAAAATGAACATGCCTGTTGCAAAGCCGTTCATCAAGCCTTTGCCCGTCAGACCTCTAGAACTCAGTCAGGATAATCAGCCATGAGTGATTTACTAGGAATTGCCAGTACAGCCGTTTCGGCCTATCAGCGTGCATTGTCCACGGTGAGCAATAACATTGCCAATGCCAATACAGTCGGTTACTCTGAGCAAACGTCTGATTTGCAAGCCAATGCACCCCAGAAATTGGCCACCACCTATATGGGCACGGGTGTGACGTACAACGCAGTGACCCGTCAATCGGATGTGTTTGCGCAAAACAATGTGAGAAGCAGCAATAGCGACTTGGCCGCAGAGATACCGATGGTTGATTATGCCAATCAAGTCATCAATATCATGGGTGACAAAAGCATCGGTTTGAGCTCTGCCTTGGACCAGTTTTTTAAAGATACCCATGCATTGTCAGCAGACCCCGCTTCAGGTGATGCACGCAATACCTTTTTGTCCAGCTTGGGCGGAGTAGCCGCTAGATTCTCTGAAGTCTCAACTCAAATCAAGACTGTGGGCAACGATGCGCAAACAGCCCTCAAAAGTGCAGCGGACCAAGTCAATACGTTGACCACACAGTTGGCGTTGATCAATGGACAATTGACCTCGAAGCCCAATGAAAAAAGTCAGCCAGCTCAATTGTTGGATCAACGTGATTTGCTTTTGAGCCAATTGTCGAAACTGACAAGAATCAACACCAGTTTTACGGCCAACGGCACAGTCACGGTCAGTTTGGGTGGAACCATCACGCAAAGTGTCGTGGTCAATGGACAAGTTGCCACCCCCATTGGATTGAATCCAAAGTCGGGTGACCCCTTGAGTATTATTTTGGATCCTTACGGCAAGGCACAAAACTTGGCCGGTGCCAGTGGTGGGACCATTGGCGGATTGAAGACCTTCATGGGTCAAGTGCTTCAGCCTGCACAAAAGAGCTTGAATGCATTGGCGACAGCCTTTGTGACTCAAGTCAATCAAATTCAAAAAAATGGCATCGACGGGTATGGCACTTTGGGGCAAAACCTACTGAGCATCGATCCTTCGATTGCCAACGAAGCTGAAGCCATCAAAGTTGTTCAATCCGATGGCATGCGCATAGCAACGGGTTCCCAGTTCAGGGTGACAGAAAACACTTCCAATCCTGATGCGGTAAAAGCCGACGTGGCTTATACCGCGGGGCCTGCACCAGTCGGGATCAGCAACCCTAATTTAAGCAACAACCCCAATGTTTCAGCTGGTGTTCAGGTCAATATCCAAGGAAACCCCGCATACCAAGCTGTCACATCGGTGGCAGCAGGTGTTACAAATCCAGTTTTTTATTTGGACAATGCCCAAACAGGGCAGCAACTGCAAATTTTGACCAAAGAAGGGCGACAGCTCATTGGTTCGCCTTTGACCATTGATCAGCAGTACCAAATATTGACGCCAGGCAATGGATTCACGCAGCCCTTGACTTACAGCACCGATTACATGAATCAATCGGGAACCAAAGGGTACATGGGCACAAATGTATTTTATGGCGCCAAAGCAGATCCTCAAGTCAATCAGCAATTTGACCCACAAGGCAATGCCGCGACACCCACGTTGTCGTCAGCAGTTTTACAAAGCAGTCGCATCAATTTGGGACAAACAGGCACAGTCATTCAAGCCGGTGCCCTGCAACTTGACGGGGTAAGTTTGGGTGAATTGAAGGCAAAAAGTGGACCTCCCATTCAGCCAGGTGGGCCAGCCACGTTGACCTTGGAAGACGTCAAAAATTGGATCCTTGGCGCAGGTCTTGTCGATATCAGCGTCGACAAAATTAACTCGGTGACTGTTCCTGCTCAACAAATTGACTTCACCAAGCCGCTCACCATCAACGGGATCACGATTGGTTCGGTTCAACCTGGTGCTATCAAACCGACCCAATACAACAATTTACAAACCTTGGTCGCCGCGATTCAAGGTTCTAGCGCGCAGACCAATGTGACTGCATCCATTGATGACGGCGGTAATTTGGTGTTGACCAACATGCCAGGTCATGCTGGTGAAAATATTTCTTTGGTTCCTACTCTGGGTTCAAGCCCTTCCAACGCGTTGGGTATAGCATCACAGGTGTACACAGGAGAAATTCAGTTAACTCGCAAATTGGGGGATCCCAAGAACTCAAGTATTCAATTTTCTTTTGGTCCCAACGGATCGCCGAAAGATTTGTCTGCTGCTGGTTTTAGAACGGGCGCTTATATCACGGGCACAGTGCCCGATGACTTGCAAGTATTTGTCACTGGAGCGGGAACAGCCTCCGTGGCCGCGTCATACCAATCAACGCCGGTGGATCCGCAGCAAAAGCTGCGCAATCAATCGATCAGTATCAACTTCACTGCTGCCAATCATTATGTGATCACTGACGTTGCAACAGGGACTGAATTGGCAAGTCGTGACTACGACCCCAATGTCACCAATCCAGTGGTGCTCTACCAAGGTGCTCAGATCACATTGAGTTCAGCGCCTCAGCCTGGGGACAGTTTTGTTGTGGATGGCAACAAAGACGGTCTTGGGAGCAATCAAAATGCATTGGCGATGGCCAACTTGGCAAAACAGAAAGTGGTCAATGGGATGACCATGTCTGACAACTATATCGGCCAAGTCAACACAGTGGGCAATGTTTCGCAGCAGGCCACCATCACCAAACAAGCATTGACGGTGGTCAACGATCAGGCCATCGCCGCAAGAGACGCTGTTTCTGGCGTTAACCTCGATACTGAAGCGGCGTCATTGATCAAGTACCAACAAGCCTATCAAGCGGCGGCCAAAGCAATGCAAATTGCTGGGCAGTTGTTCGATACCATCGTTCAGATGCCGGGTTAAGGAGATAAAAAATGGTCATGAGTGTCTCAACCAGCCAATATTTTGACAGCGCGTCAAAACAATTGTCCACGATTCAAAGTAATCTGTCGCAGACTCAAACGCAACTCTCAACTTCATTGCAAGTGGTTCAGCCAAGTGATGCACCGGACAAAACGTCGATGATCACCAAGTTGAACTCTGAAATTGCAACGCAATCGAACTTCACCAATACCTTAAAAACAGTTCAATCACAGCTTCAAGCGCAAGACACTGCTTTTCAAAATGTTACCAATGTCCTGACCAAAGTGAGAGAATTGACCGTCCAGGCAGCCAATGCCACCTTGAATCCTGCTGATCGGCATACCATCGCTTCACAAATTTCTCAATTGAGAGATCAAATTTTGAGCATTGCCAATACGCAAGATGTGAACGGCAACTATATTTTTGCTGGCGCCAAGGTCTCGTCACCTGCCTTTTTGAAAAATCCCAATGGAGTGATCGATTACAACGGCGATCAGAACCGTTCTTTGGCGCAAATTGGCACCAGTCTCAAGTTGCAAATGAATACACCTGGATCGGATGCCTTTGTTCGCGTGCAAAGGCCTGATGGCAAAGGTGGAAACGTTGGTGTGGGTTTTTTCCAATCTCTTGGTGACTTGATTTCTGCTGTACAAAATTCCGATCAATCCAACATACAGCGCGGCTTGGCTGAGTTATCCAGCTTGACTCTCGGTGTAACGGAGGCCAATGCCAATGTTGGAACAGGTTTACAAGCAGTTGATTCACAAACCAGCATTTTGAGTGAAGTCAATTTGAGACTTCAAACCACTTTGTCCGATGTACAAGATCTTGATTACACCACTGCGATTACCAAAATGAACAAAGATCAATTGGCCTTGGAAGCTGCGCAGTCGTCGTTCGCGAAAATCTCCAAGTTAAGCTTATTTACTTACATGTGAGGATTGATCGGCTTAAATTTCAACTGTTTAAGTTCATCCAACCCAAACCGAACCTATTCTTGGTGAAAGAGTTTTTAACTCCAAAATTGTTAAAAAGTAAAAATCATGGCCACCTCTGCAGTCAGCTCTAGCACACCCAATACCACAACAGCTTCTAGCGCTGCGCCAGCCACCACATCCTTTAATGCAAAGGCTGCGAATCAAGCTGCGGGCCAATCGATCATCACTGCTTTGGGAACGGGTTCTGGTGTCGACACCAATGCCTTGGCACAAAATCTTGTCAATGCTGAGCAAATTCCTCAGCAAAACAATATCAATTCGAAGATCACAAAAAACGACACCACCATTTCGGGCTTGTCTGGCGTGATGTATATCATGCAGTCGTTTCAAACCAGTTTGAATACCCTGCAAGATCGAAGTAACTTCAATGCGGTTGCAGTTTCAAATAGCAACACCTCTGCCCTTAATATCACAACGGATTCTTCTGCCTTGCCTGGTTCTCACACAGTCCAAGTGAGTTCGATTGCGCAAGCACAAACCTCCATTTCGAGCGGATTTGCCAGCGACACCACTCCTTTGGCTTCTGGTCAAATCAATTTAACCCTCAGCAGTTCAAATCCTGGTGTTTCAACAGGTTCTTCGACCACAGCTGCATTACTCTCTGGGGTCAGTTTTGGCACCAGTCCCAGTTCAAGCGACTTTAGTGCATTCAATATCACCATCGGTGGTGTTTCAAAATCGGTCACCCCCAATCCTGGATCATCCAATCTTTCAGGCCTTGCATCAAGCTTACAAAGTTTGTTGAATGCTCAAGAAGGAAACGCTGATATTCAAGTGAAGGTTGTCAACGGGGCCTTGAGCTTCAGTTCAACATCGGGAAGATCAATTTCTGCCTTGGCTTTGACAGCCAATGCCGGTGCTGCCGGTGCTACAACTGGAACCTCAACGTTACCCGCAGTTGCTTCAACTGCCTTCATATCCAATGTGGCTTTTGGCACCAATTCTTCTGTCAATGATTTCAAAACGTTCACCATCAATGTAGGGGGTGTCACGCACACACTGACGCCCGCTCCTGCGACCGCCAGTTTGTCCGACTTGGCGACCAATTTGCAGTCCCAGCTTCAATCCATAGAAGGAACAACAGACCTCACAGTGTCTGTCAATGGGACTTCTTTGTCATTCAATTCATCCAGTAACCGATTGATCAGCAATGTTGGCTTGTCCACCAATGCAGTGCTGACCGTTGGAAAACCGTTAGGTGCCAATTTGGGGGGAACACAAAGCGCTTTGTTGACCGGCGTGAGTTTTGGCACAAGACCCAAGCCTACAGATTTTGGATCTTTGACCGTAACAATTGGTGGTGTAACACAAACAATCACTCCCAATTTGTCCGACACCTCAATGTCTGGATTGGCTGCCGCATTGACGACACAGCTCAACACTGCATTTGGCAATGCAAATCCAACCATTACCGTTACACAGTCAGGAGCAGCAGGCAACGCACTGCAAATTACCTCTACTTCAGGTGCAGTTTCTTATGCCAGTTTGACGACAGCAACATCAGGCCCAGCTGGCGCGTCAGGGGGGACTTTTTCAAATGGCACTATTTCAAATATTGCGTTTGGAGCCAATCCTTCAACATCAGATTTTCAAGTATTTGACATGAGCATTGGCGGTAAACCCCTCACGGTGTATCCCTCTCCAGCCTCTGCCAATTTGACAAGTTTGGCAGCCGACTTGCAAGCACAGCTCAATGCAAAAGATAAAATATTGAACAACGGCTCAGGTTCGGATATTGTGGTGACAACTGACGGAGTGAGCTCTATCAGCGTGACCTCCAAAAGTGGCTTGTCCATAGTGGGGCCTGAGCTCACTGAGTTTGCTGCAACCCCCGCCGGTCTTGCCCAAGCCATCAATGCAAAAAGTGCAGGTGTCAGCGCACAAGTGATCAATAATGGATCGACTGATCCAAGTGTTCCCCCTTATCAATTGTTGTTGTCAGGCGGAATTGGAGCCTCCAACTCATTCTCTTTGTCGACAGATAACATCGTCAACCTGGGCGTTACAACCGGGACTGCAAGTTACATTGCTGGCTCTGGTGCAACCCTTTCTAGCGCGACTTTGACTGGGGTAAGCTTTGGCAGTACCCCTAAAACTACAGATTTTAAATCCTTGGCCATTACGATCAACGGAACGACCAATACCTTGAATTTAAACCCAAGTACGGCAACTCCAGCTGATTTGGTTTCTAATATTCAGTCACAATTGAACCTCTTATACCCAGGCCCTGGGCTCACAGTAGCCATGAGCAATGGCTCGTTGTCAATTACCGCAACAGGTAGTCAACAAATCACCAACTTGAGCTTGAACGCAAGCTCTCCGTTTTCATTGAGCAACATCACCAATGCATCAAATGCAAACTTGGTGGTGGACGGCGTGTCTTATACGCGGACCTCCAATTCGATCAATGATATCGTGATAGGTATGACGATTGGTGTAAATACGACGACGGCAGCTGCAGCAACGGTGAACCTTACAAGAGATACCAGCGCATTGGTCACCAATATCAACAGCATGGTTTCCGCATATAACGATGCCATGAGTGTCTTGAATGCCGTTTCTGACCCCAAGTCTACGCTAGCTACATATGGAGGTAGTTTGGTTGGCAATTCCACAGTGATGATGCTCAAGCACAAGTTGAGCTCCATGATGCTTGGTGAGTCTTCTACTCCAGGGGCGTCGATTGGTGCACTTTGGCAACTGGGTATCTCTATTGACGCCTCAGGAGTCATGTCTGCAACATCGACGACGTTGACATCTGCATTGAATAACAATTTCAATGATGTTGTGAAAATGTTCACGGGCAATCACGACAACTCCTTTGGCTTGAATCCAAATTCACCCAGTGGACTTGCGGGTGATGCTGTGAAGCAATTGACGTCTTTGCTGTCCGCAACTGGCCCCATCACGACACAAAGCAATGATTTAACCTCGCAAAATCAGACCTTTCAAATTGATTTGTCAAATCTGCAAACACGAATGGATGCATTGCTGACACGCTATCAAAAAGAATTTGCCGCAATGAACAGTTTTGTGGGTTCCGTCAACGCACAAAAGACAAGTTTAAAAGCCTCCTTTGACGGTATGATGTCCATGTATACCAATAAATAGTCACACCGAAATCAATAAAAGCACGTATTTTTTATAAATGCTGCTCGTTACACTTATTACATTAGTTTACATTTAAGTTTGAGCAATCTTTGACGATTGTTCTCCCAAGAGTCCATTTTATTCAAAGTGGATTGATTGCTTTTTTAAAGCAAGCTTATCAGGGAGAACCAGTCGTGTCTGAACAAATACAAAGATTAAGCGCCAATTTGGCCAATTTACCCACTGTTGTTGCGACACCTGTGCCTGGTTCGCAAAGTGTGCCACATGCATTGACCATGTTGAATGAAATAGGGGTGAATCACTCTGTCGTCATGGCATTGCCAGAAGTCAATATACAAATTAATACTGAGCAGCAACATCTCAACCTCCAAAGAACATTGGAGCAACTCAACCAAGAGATGCGTGATGGTGGTCGAAACTTAAACTTTACCATTGACAACACCATGCAAGCGCCCATTGTTGTGGTCAAAAATAGTGATACAGGTGAAATCATTCGCCAGTTCCCCAATGCTGCCGTTGTCAGCGTTGCCCACAATCTGCAACAAATGCGTGGTTTATTCCAAGATGTCTTGGTTTAACAGTAACGTTTCTATATTTCCTTAAAGTTTATATTCATTAAGACGAATCAGTTGCATCAGGAAATCATTTTCGACTTCTTGTTTCTTTAACCTGTGATGTATTTATAGGAGAACATCATGCCAATTGCGATCAATACCAATTTGAATGCTTTATTTGCACAAGCCGCAGATACAACCGCCTCCAAGTCACAATCGCTAGCAATGCAGCGTTTGTCAACAGGCCTACGAATCAACAGCGCAAAAGATGATGCCGCTGGCTTGGCAATTTCTAATCGTATGACTTCAACCATCAAGGGTTTGAGCATGGCGATCCGCAATGCAAATGATGGCATCAACATGGCCCAAACTGCCGATGGTGCGTTGAGCCAAACAACTTCAATTTTGCAGCGTATGCGTGAGTTGGCGGTTCAAGCCTCCAATGCCAGCAATTCAGCTGACAACCGTGCTTCAATGCAGCAAGAGGTTTCTCAGTTGAAGACCCAGATTGATCAGATCGCTAAAACAACCAACTTCAATGACATCAATTTGTTGGATGGATCTGCTACCAAGTTGGACCTTCAAATTGGTGCCAATCAAGGTCAGACCATGACCATGAATTTTGACTCTGCTCAAACCAAAGACATTGGTGTTGGTTCAATTGCAACTTTGACTTCAAATGCAAGCTCCACTGTTTCAAAAATGGTGTCTGGCGATTTGACAATCAATGGTGTTCAAGTCGGTGCATCTTTGGCCACTAGCGATAATGTTTCTTACGAAACAACTTCTGGTGACAGAGCAAGCAGTGCGATCGCAAAAGCAGCTGCAATCAATGCAGTTTCGGCTCAGTCAGGAGTGACTGCAACTGTAAACGCAACATCGGTCAATGGTTCAACCATGACTGTTCAAGCCTCAACAGGAACCATCACCATCAATGGTGTCACGACAGCAAGTTTTGCTACATCTGGAACAGATGCTGGCATTTCAAGACAAACGGTCGTGGGTGCGATCAATAACATCTCCAGTCAAACAGGCGTTACCGCCATTGATACTGGCGATATGATTCACGGTGTTCAGTTGTTTGCAAAAGACGGTCGTAACATCACTTTGACTTCAACGTTGGCAACAGCTTCTACAGGTTTGGGCAACTCAACTGCTACTACCTATACAGGCACATACACCTTGGCCAGTGCAACCAATTCGCCCATCACATTGGGTAGTGGTATTGGCAACAATATTGCCAATTCTGGTCTGACCATTGGTACTTATGCTGCCAACACTTCACAAGTAGTGACAACAACGCGTGCAACAACTGCCGCAGCACCAGCCGCTGGTACTACAGGTCTTCTGGATGGCAGTAGTTTGAAGCTCAATGGTGTGGTGATCGGTGCTGCTTTGGCCTCTGATGATATGTCATCTGATACTTCATCAGCCGGCTCTACAAAGGCAGCCAGTGCAATTGCGATTGCTGCTGCAATCAACAAGAGTACAGGTTTGACGGGTGTCTCAGCTGTTGCTCAAGCCAACACCATTGTTGGAACAACATTTGGCGCTGCAACATTCACGGCGATCAAGTTAAACGGTGTCACGATTAACTCGAACAACATGACCAACTACACCAGAGCTGATGTGGCCAATTTGGTCAATCGTTATACTGGTCAAACGGGTGTGTCAGCCGCTGACAATGGGAAAGGTATTACTTACACTGCTGCAGATGGTCGCAACATTGAGATGGCTGTAGTTGCCACAACAAGTACAAATGCCAAAACCATTGGATTGAACGCCAATGTGGTTGTCGGTGCAACTGCTACGACTACCTCTGCTGTGACCACCTATGCACAAGTTGCATTGCAATCTTCCAATCAATTTACTGTTCAAAGTGGAACCAGTGGTGATGCCAACCTCAATAAGTTGGGCTTTACTGTTGGAACATTTGGTGGATCCAATGCTGGTTTGAAGATCAAGGACATTGATATTTCAACCCAGGCTGGTGCTCAAAGTGCTTTGAACTCCATTGATGCGGCTATCAAGACAGTTTCTGCCAATCAGTCACGGGCTGGTGCGTTCTTGAATCGCTTGGATGCAGTGGTCAGCAATTTGACGACACAAAACACCAACATGACAGCTTCACGAAGCAGCATCTTGGACACAGACTACTCGACAGAGACAACAAATCTGGCCAAGTCACAGATCATTTCACAAGCTGCAACAGCCATGTTGGCTCAAGCAAATCAATCTGCACAGTCAGTATTGTCCTTGTTGAAGTAATTGTGTCGATACACCATGACTTTGGGGTCATGGTGGCAGGTTAAAGAAAAATAGAACCGTCAAGTGTCAAACTTGACGGTTCTACTGTTAGAGTTCACAGTTAGGCATAAATTTGCCGAATAATATCTTTAAAAATAATTATATAAAGCTATTTTTAATAAAATTAATACTTACAAATACCTATTTTTATATTTTTTGCCGGTGGTGTAACTTAACCATTGGTCATTATGGCGTTTATTTGCCACTTCCAGATCTGGCGGAAAAGGCAACATGATCGGAAGCTTCAATTTCATTTGAATTTTCCTCGCTATCAAGTTTAAATTACACCAATTCTTTTTGTAAAGATTGGTTTTTTATCATTAATAGAAAATTGAATTTTCTCAATTTTCTATTTTAAAACAATGATCAAATTGTTTAAATAGATTTAAATAATTAATTTATATTAAAATATATATACTTTATAGTTATATTAATTGTTTCCCCAAGTCTTGGATTGCTCAAATCAATTGAGCAATAAGTTGGCATCTCTTTTGCTTTAAGTGTCATGTCAGAGCCATTGCATTGTGCAATGGACGGCAATTCGACACCTCTTAGGAGCCAAGACATGTCCCTTATTCAAGAATTGATGGACCAAGCAGCAACTGGCAGCTTGATCAACGCACAAAGTTTTAAACGATTCAGTCCTGCCGAAATCAGGGAGTCAATTCAAACATTGGTTGCAACTGAGCAAACCGATTTGGCACACGCTTTAGGTGATGCTGGTTTGAGCTTGCATCCCCATTCTGAAGACATGTTGGCGATCAATGGATTGTTGGCAATTATGCGCCAAGATTGGCCTATGGGTGTTGAGTTGTTGACAGAGTTAAAAGAGATTCAAGGTATTAAAACCCAGCCCTTCACTTACGTAATGCTGGTCAGAGCATTGCGTTGTAATTTGGACCCAGCTCAAGCCATTGCGGTGGTGAATGAGGGCTTAAGTTTCTACCCTGAGCAAGTGGAACTCATTGCAGAAAGTCTTGACTTGGCAGAGTACAACGATGCCATGTCAGTTTCGAACTTTGCTCATTAAGATGACTTTTTAAGTGAACGGCAAGTGGCAAACGGTTGCCAAGATCAAACAAATGATTGCCGATCTCAATGAAAAACATCTAAAAATTAACTTTTCATTAATTGGCACTTATTTTGCTTAGTTTACTTAAATTAAATCGATCTATTTAGATCAGGAGATTAAAAAATGGCCGTCATTAACACAAACATCAATGCGCTATATTCGCAAATGGCTTTGTCTACGAACAGTAGAAATCAAACCATCGCGATGCAGGAGTTATCCACTGGTAAGAGAATCAACTCTGCTAGAGATGACGCTGCAGGCATGGCGATATCAAACCGCATGACAAGCCAAATTAGAGGCTTGAATCAAGCGGTGAGAAATGCAAATGATGCCATCAATCTCATCCAAACAACCGATGGAGCAACAACTCAAATCACGAACATGCTTCAACGCATGCGTGAATTGGCTGTTCAAGCATCGAACGATACCAACATGGATTCTCAAAAGAGTTTCTTGGATATCGAGTTTCAACAGTTGAAAAAACAAATTGTTCAAATTTCAAACAATACCACTTGGAATGGATTTCCTATTCTGAATGGTTCAGCTGGCGAACGTGTTGGTATTAAGCCTGTTTATAAAACAGTATCTTCAATCAATTTACAAGTAGATCCACCATTCAGTACAGGCACTTTTGGCAAAGGCTTGTCCACAACCAATGCAAGTGCTACCAATATGACCACTACTGGTGTGTTTGCTTTGGCAGGTGGTTTACAGGTCAAGATGAGTGGAGCAGGCACAGTTGCTTCTTCCGTTTTCACCATGCTCGATGGAACCCAAGTCGATTTAACGGCAGCTACAAGCGTCAATGGAAATCAACTTACCATCAATCCTGCCAATTTAAGTGCTGCAGTGAAAGCTGCAGGTGGAGCCAATTTATTTTATAACAACAATTCTATTACGTTGTCGCAGACTGGTCTGAATGGTGCACTGAATATCGCTGCAAACGACACATTGAGCTTGAGTTCAACTTTCCAAACATTGAATCCCTTGCAAGCCAATGATGTGCTGATCAATGGTGTTACAGTTGGAGCTTCATATACAACAAGTGACACAGTTTCCCTGTCATCAAACTCGGCTGCAAGCTCTATAGCAAAAGCCGCCGCCATCAATTTGGTTTCAGCGCAAACTGGTGTCAGCGCTACTGTCAATCCAAATTTGATGTCTGGTGCTGCAATGTCACCTTCGAGTGTTTCGGTATCGGGAAGTATTACCATCAATGGTTTTACCACGCCTAGTATTGCATCAGTAACAAACAATACACGTCAATCACGTGCACAAACTGCTGAGGCGATCAATTTCATATCGCAATACACTGGTGTAAAGGCCATTGATACAGGCAGTGACGCTCAGGGCGTGACCCTTGTTGCCGACGACGGGAGAAACATTCAAATTTCGTTCAACACGTTGGCCTCAAATAAGGATTTTGCAGCAGCCAATGGTGTCAAGCAGGGTATTCAAGCTGGCTCATTTTCATTGGAAAGTGCTGTTACATCTCCTGTCAGTATTACAACCTCCAGCACTGGTAACATAGGTAATTCTGGGTTGCAGGTAGCAAATTACACCAGTCAAATCAATTCATCTTTAGCAACAAGCCCGAGAATGTTGGTTGCCGCACCTGTGAATACTGGCAACGCTACCAGCACAGTGGCAGTTCCAGGTGGGACTTCATCCATTAATGTTCTGGGTATCAGTTATGGAGCCAATCCTTCTGTGACTGGAATCATTGGCGCCTCAATTACTGTTGGTGGAAAGCAGCTAACTGTTCCAAACTTATCTGGTCCGTATGCTCCAGCAACTGCTGATTTGAATGGACTTCAACTCGCTTTGCAAAATGCATTGCAACAAGCTGACGGCGCAACAACGCTAACTGTGGCGAATAATGCTGGTACATTGACCATCTCAGATACGGCAGGTCGATCGATCACCAACTTCACACTTATACCCAATCAAAATACACTCCCTAAACTCATGGGATCCAATGATCTGGTTATTGATGGATTTAGTGTTCCTGGAACAACATCGATTACCGACACTGTTAGTAATACACAAAGTGGAAGTAGCTTGACGCAATGCAGTGGTATTGCAATCGCGGCAGCAATCAATTCAGTCACGAATCAAACTGGAGTCACTGCCACGGCAACACCGGTCATCATCAATGGCGCGAAATTGGATTCAACTTCGACCTATGGATCAACCACGCCTCTTTACATCAATGGAAAAGCAATTTTGGTTGATATGTCGTCGTCAGATCAGAATACGCGATTGAACAGTGAGGTGGCAGCAATCAATGCACAAATCGGTATCACTGGAGTCGGCGCGGCAATCGATGCCAACGGTGGAGTATCTTTGACTGCAGCGGACGGGCGAAATGTGTCGGTGTGGTTTGACAATACTATTGTGCCAGTGACAGGAACAGCCAATCTCAACGCTTCAAGCTTTGGTTTGGGTAAGATTAATTCTGTCGATACGACGGTCCCAGCGGATGGTATAACTGCTTATGCCGGTGCGGGTGCTAACTTCACAGGTGCCTATACAACTTACGGTGGTGTAACATTGTCTTCAACAAAGGCAATTTCAATTACCCCAGGAACCAATGGTTACGGGCCAAACAGTAATTTCACAGCTTTAGGCTTTCAAGAGGGAACTTTTGGTGGCTTGGTCAATGCTGCTGATGCCAAGATGAATCCTCCTAGAGTTGGACGTTTGAGCTTCCAAGTCGGTGCGGATGCCAACCAAACGGTTTCTATCGATCTGGCTGATTTTGGCTCAAAAGGACCAATTACAAGTTTAATTACTTGGGATTCTGATATGGCTGCATTGCCACCTGGAACTCAGCTCAATCTTCCTACAGGTCCCCAAGTACTCAATGGTGTATCCATGGGAAATACGTTGCCCAAAACCAATCCATTTGGCTCTTTCCAGGTGTCCATAGCTGGCGTACAGAAAACGATTAATTTGACTCCAACCGATACAAATTTGGTTGCATTGGCAGCTGACATTCAAAATCAGATCAACTCCAACTCGGGAAATACTGATTTATCGGTGACAGTGCAGGGAAATAATTTAAGATTTGCTTCTGCAAGTGGCTCCACAATTGTGAATCCTGTTCTACTGCCTATTCAAAATGCGCCAGATGGTGTCTATGCTGGTCAATTGGGACAGCAAGATCCAAACGGTAACCCCATTATCAATGGTCAGCCAATGACACGTAGTTTTATTGGATCCAAGCAAGGCGCCAATGACGTGCTGGCTAAACTTGATAACGTGATGGCGGCAGTTGACGCAACTCGTGCGACGATGGGTGCGGTCATGAATCGATTGGACTATGTTGTCAATAACTTGACCAATGTATCGATGAATTTGACAGCTTCTGATAGTGCGATTGCAGATGCCGATTATGCTGCTGCATCAACACAATTGTCCAAGACCTCAATCATGCAACAAGCTGCAACTGCCGTATTGGCCCAGGCCAACACAAGTCAGCAATCCGTGTTGAAGTTGCTTCAAGGTTAATGATGCTTAAAGATGACAGTAAATACTGATTTTGAGCAACTTGAATCAATATTAGCTTGATAAGATATCTCATGAATATTCAACAAGCAAATCATGAGGTCGCAAACTGCTGGCAATGTACTCATTTCGCTGTCAGTTGGGATATCAAAAGACCTTATAGCTGTAGGCTCATGGGGTTTAAATCTCGGGTTTTACCTTGCTTTGAAGTTTTTAATGCTGATGGGAAGCCCTGTCAGTGCTTTCAGCAAAAAAATGGTCCGGCGAGTTCATTAAAATCCACGACAACCCAATCGATCATTCCAAAGGCCAAGTCTTTATTGGATACTAGTACCGTGAGTTTTTTGGTTTAACCCGAATGAAGTTATGTCGGTAAGTCGACAGAGGCTTAAAAAATAGAACTTTGATATTATTTATTATATAATAATTAAATATAAATAATCTAAAATAGCGTTGGCACAAGGATTGCTAATTAGTCTTACCTCAATTAAAGGCTGATTATTGTGAATGCTACATCCTTAAACGTAACAAACGCTGTATGGCTCGATCCATTCAAGCCACTTGACGAAAATGAACGCACTCAGTTGCAATTGGCTGGGATCAATTTGACCGCGGTCAACACATTGGGTGAACTCAATGCAGCTCTTCGTCACGCACATCTTTTAATAATTCGTTTGGCAGAAAGTGCAGAACTTTTGCAGGAAGTTTTGACCTTGGTTTCTCAACTTGGTCATAGTATCCCTGTATTGTGCAGAGTTGATCGGCGCAAAATGGATGTTGTTGTCCAGGCGATGCGTTTGGGTGCTTTGCATGTGTTGCCAACCGATGAATGGGATTCAAAGGTGTGGGCAACAGCCGTACAAGGTTTAACGATCATTGATAATAAAGTAAAAAGTTACGTTTTTGTAGATCCAGTTAGTCAACATTTATTAGGATTGGCTCAGCGTGTTGCACAAACGGAAGTGACAGCTTTGCTGGTAGGTCCGACTGGTGCAGGTAAGGAGGTGCTTGCAAGAGTGATTCATGAGACGTCACCAAGGTCAAAGGGTCCATTCATCGCTATCAATTGCGCGGCAATGCCAGAACACCTGATTGAAGATATGCTTTTCGGGCATGAAAAGGGTGCTTTTACTGGAGCGCAAAAGGAGCACAAAGGTGTATTTGAACAAGCTCAAGGTGGAACTGTATTCTTAGATGAAATCGGAGAGATGCCAATTCATTTGCAAGCCAAACTTTTAAGAGTACTGCAAGAGAAAAAATTGAATCGTTTAGGTGGTGAAGTATCAATTGATTTGGATATTAGATTGGTAGCTGCAACCAACAAGGATTTGAAAAAAGCCATCGAGGAAAGAGAATTTAGGGAAGATTTGTATTTTAGGATTAGCACATTCAAGTTAAAAATATCCCCTTTAACAAAGCGCCCAGGTGACATTCTTCCCTTGGTCATGCAATCTTTGGCGAGACATTCTAAAGATAAAGTTCCATATACATTGACACCAGAGGTGCAAAGCATGCTGGTTCAGTATCCCTGGCCAGGTAATGTACGGGAACTTGAAAACGTAGTTCAAAGGGCTCTTGTATTATGCAACGGTAAAACAATAACGTTAGCCCAACTCATGTTTGATGAAGCGCAGAATCAAGAGCTTGTGATCAATCCAGATGCACCACTCATCAACGCAGAAGGACAATTGGCATCGATTTCTGTCAATACGCAAGATCACAGCCAAGAGCATGAAACACAAATTATGGCAAAAGCTCACATTAGCCAATTCGAATCCGAATCGGGTGAAACAAAAACGGATGCAGCATTAAAAACCTTTCATGTTGACTTTGCAACCTCAGTGAACAAAATGAGCAATGGTTATGGGGTGACAGGTAACAACTCTGCATCCAACGAAAGAGTTGGAAACTACAGCTTTAATATCGATCACGGATATATAGAAAAATCGAACGGATTTGTTGAAAATATTAAACAAAATGCTCAAATGTCAGCTGCATCAGATGATGCAATCAATTTGTCACAAGCAGTAAAAAGCAGCGAACATCAAGTGATTTTGGCTGCTTTACAGTCAACGCAAAGTCGTACAGAAGCAGCTCAAAAGCTTGGTATCAGTCCGCGAACGCTGAGATACAAACTCGCTCAACTTCGCGAGCGTGGAATGTCAGTAGCTTACTCCGAATAATTGGAGGAAAAAATGATTGATGCCACCTCAGCTTCATCGATTCAGTCCATGATGGAAACCATCAGGGCTTATCAATCTCAGAGTCGAATTACACCACCTGAGGTTGGTGAGTCAGCGTTTGCCAAGGTTTTGACTTCACAAAGTGAATTGACCAAAGTCAACGTCAAAGGTCCTAGCTTTTCTGATTCAGTGAAAGAATTGGTGAGCAAGGTCAATGACGCAGATAACAAAGCAGAAGCTTTGGGTGACGCGTATCAAAGAGGTGAGGACGTACCTTTAACAGATGTTGTTTTGAGTATGCAAAAAGCCTCACTATCTTTTGAGGCAACATTGCAAGTACGCAATAAGGTCCTCAAAGCTTACGAAGATATCATGAACATGCCTGTTTAAGACTGAAAGAATATTATGGCAACAGCTAGTGCAACTCTTAATTCACCAATGGCAGGAGCAGATGGTAATAACCCCTCTCAAGCAATGACATCGCCTTCTCTTCCAGGACCGAAAGCTCCTCCAGGATCGAGCATGTTGAGCCCTAGCGATTTGGCAAGGAGCGTTGGTAATCAAGTCTTGAATGATCCAATGGGGATGATTAAAGACATGGTACGCCAACCAACGGTTAAGAAACTATTACCCTTATTTGTAATAATGTTTGTGATCGCTGCGTTTGGGTTGGCCTCTATGTCGATGAAGGCAACACCCATGAAGCCATTGACAATGATGCTTTCAGATGCAGATAAGCAAGTGGCTTTAGAGGCTCTTAAAGCTGCAGAATTCAAACCGGAAATAAATATGGGTTCCGGACAAATCATGGTGCCAGAAAATAAGTACCAAGAAGCAAAATTATTAATAGCTTCAAAAGGGTTGCCAAGAACAGAAGCTCAAGGAATTGATGGCCTTAAAGATATGCCAGCAATGACCACCAGTCAGTTTATGGAGCAAGTAAGATATAACAATGCCATGGAGCAAGAGCTTTCAAGAAGTATCTCGCAAATCTCAGGTATCCGATCCGCTCGTGTACACCTGGCTTCGCCAAAACAAAGTATGTTTGTTCGGGATAGAGTGCCTACAAAGGCCTCAGTTGTAATTACACGTGCACCTGGTAAATCGATATCATCAGCCAACGTACAAGCCATCATTCAATTGGTTGCATCGAGTGTGCCGTATCTGGCTCCAGAAAATGTGTCAGTTGTTGACAATTTTGGAAGCTTGATGAACGAGATGCTGGTCGAGCAGCCTTTGGGATTAACTTCTGCTCAGTTGCAACAAAAACAACAAATGGAAGATTTGTACAGAACACGATTGATCCAATTATTGGCACCTATTGTAGGAGAAGCCAACGTAAGCGCTCAAGTCAGCATGTCTTTGGACTTTAATCAGCAAGAAATAACAACTGAAGATTTTGATCAAAAAGAAAAGGGACCTAAAACACGCTCAGAGTTGTATGTAGAAGATAGGGCTACTTTTAAAGATGCTGTAGGTATTCCTGGATCATTGTCAAATACACCTCCCAATCCCCCACAAAATCCATCAGCAACACCCGATACTTCTGCTGATATCAGTAAAGGACAAACTGAAAAAGGAATTCAAACGATCGCAAGAAGTACAAAAAATTATGAATTAGATCGCTCAGTTCGACACGTGAAAAGTGCGATGGGAACCGTTCAAAAAATTGGCGTGGGTGTGTTGATCAACGAAAGACCCATACCCGCTGGTATGAAAGTGGAAAAGCCTGCAGATGGTGCTGCTCCCATGACGACCATTCCTTATACCCAAGAGGAATTGGATCGATTGAATCAGCTGGTCAAAGGTGCTGTAGGCTTTAGCGAAGAGCGAGGCGATGTAGTGACTGTGATTTCTACACATTTTGAACCACAAATTGACCCTGATGCAGTCCCCTGGTACAAAGACGAGACAGTAGCCGGCGTAGCCAATAGCACGGTGATTGCCGTACTATTCCTGCTCTTTTTAGTGGTTGTCGTACGTCCCATGGTCAAGAAGTTGACTACCCCAGCATTTGATGCTGCAGCCATGGCGGCATCAGCTGCCGAGGCGGCTGCTAGAGAAGCTGCAGCTGCTGAAAAAATCAAGTCTGAACGAATTGCTGAGGCAGTCGCAGCAGCAGCTGCTAAAGTTGTTGCCGATAGAGCAGCAGCTGAAGATGCCGCAGAAAAGGAAAGAGTGCGCTTACTAGAAGAAGCTCGATTGAATGCAGAAGCAGAAACTGAAGCTCGCTTGAAAAAGGAGGCTGAAGAGGCTGAAAAACTCAAGGCGGCAGAGGAAGGTCTAAGTGAAGAAGTCGAAATGGAAGAAGGTGAGACCTTGGAAGAAATAAAGGCCAGAATGTCAGTCCACAAGCCCAAAAAACCAACAATTTCAGCCGATATGCTCGATACAGCCAACACCTATGATGATAAAGTGGCTTTGATCCGAATGATCGTCTCTGAAGAAAATACCAGAGCCAGGATGGCAAGTGTGCTCAAAAATATGATTCGAACATAATTCGATTGAAATTGAATAGGCTAAAAGTGAACACATCTCATAAAGAACTTGTAACTGGAGCTAGAAATGGCTGAGAAAATGAATGCGACGTCGCAAGCAAACTGGTCGCCAGCTCTTCGAGAAGAGATGGCTGCGATGACCTCGACTCAAAGGGCGGCAGTTTTGATGCTTCTATTGGGTGAAGATCAAGCTGCGGACATTGTCAAATATCTAAATCCAAAAGAAGTGCAAGCCTTGGGAGCAGCCATGGTTGCTGCGGCAGAGCTATCACAAGAGGCCGTTAATGTGGTTTTGGATGAATTTGTCGACTTACTTAAAAAACAAACCAGTTTAAGTTTGGGCAATACAGATTATGTTGAAAATGTGATGAAAAAAGCATTGGGAGACAGTAAAGCGGCTTCAGTGCTTAATCGCATCATGCCCAATCAAGCCACCAAAGGTTTGGATATTTTAAGCTGGATGGATGCAAGATCAATTGCAGACATGATCCGTACTGAGCATCCACAAGTGATTGCCATTATTTTATCTATTCTTGAGTCGAATGTTTCTGCTGATGTGCTGTTGTATTTGCCACCAGATATCAGACCAGAAGTCATTCAACGAGTTGCTAGTTTGGATACTGTTCAACCTTCTGCCATGGCTGAATTGGAAACCATCATGCTGGCCCAATTCTCCAAAAATTCGTCAGCAAAATCATCGAGTTTCGGTGGTGTTGAAGCCGCAGCCAAAATCATGAATTTGACAAAAACCGGCCTAGAAGCGGAAATTATGAATGGATTGTCTGAAATTGATTACGACTTGATGCAAAAAATTCAAGATTGTATGTTTACATTTGATAATTTGGCAACTGTGGACAATAAAGGAATTCAAGTGCTCATGCGCAATGTGGAGCCAGATCAATTGATGGTGGCTTTGAAAGGTGCAGCTGATGACGTTAAAGAACGCTTCCTCAGTAATATGTCGGAGCGCGCACGTGGAATGTTTGTAGATGACATGGAGGCCCGAGGTCCTGTTCGTATTGCTGATGTGGAGGATGCACAGAAGAAAATAATGCGACTGGCAAGAAAGCTATCAGATTCAGGCGAGCTAATGCTTGGAGGAGCCGATTTTGTTTAAGCAAAGCATACCTGCAAGCCAATCCAATGAATTCAATGCGAACCCCTTATTGTTCAAGGAAGAGGTTCTAAGCAACGAATTCAGCCCTAGAGATTGGGCCAATGCTCCACGGGTGGAGTATGAAAGTACGTTGTATAGAAAAATGGCCCCCCCTAGAACTGCTCGTGTCGTAGATGATTCTTCCGGGTTTAAGTTGGAAACCTATGGCGCAAAGCAAGAGGAGGTTCATGCTGTTCATCATCCCTCTAAGTCAAAGGACATGGGTGTTGAACCCCAGGTTGATTTATCGCCGAACGATGATAGTTCTAATATAAGCGATGAAAATATTAAAAATGGACCATTGGAGGCAAGTGATCTTACGGAAAAGACACATCTAGAGGTTGATAAGTCATCGCAGACAGCTGAGCAGTCAAATTTTGAAATTTCCGAAAATGTGGATGTTGTTGAAGTCATGTCGACACATGAATTACACCCATCATACGATTCAGATGAGGTTGGTCCACTGACCTTAGATAACAATCATCACGAAGAAGTCGAAAACAATGAATCTCATTCAGCACTTAAAAATGAGAACAGTGAAAATTTAGATGATCGGCCTTTAGGAAACACTGACATTTCAGAATCGTCAAATTTGAATGTTAGTGATTCCAATTCAAATGCATCAACTAGCGTGCAAAATCAAATTGCTATGCAAGAGTCTTTGCAAGAGCTATCTTCATTGAAAACGCAGTTGGAATTAAAGAATAAGGAATGGGATGAAGAAAGATCTCAATTGAATCAAAAGATTCAAGAGATTCAAGATAGTCTTGCCTATAAAGAAAATGAGTACGCTAGCAACCTTCAACTTATTAAAGAAAACTCAAATGAGAAAATAAATTCACAATTAGAAATCCTAAAAGAAGTTACAAGCAGAATTGAAGAATTTACAAAGTCTCCAGATCGTTTGTTTGAGCCGGTGAAACGCTTGAGCATGCACATTGCCGAGCAGTTGGTCTTGGC
>JBAXNB010000021.1:0-23481 GCA_037134015.1 Betaproteobacteria bacterium
GCCCCTGCATTGCTTCGAGAACTGGCGCTGCATTACCTGGTGCAGGTGGCATCTTAAGGAGCACACTGCATGCTATTTTGCTTGAACACTTATCCCACTTAGGCGTTCAAGTACAGATGGGTTTAAAGTGCACATCCATCTCACAAGACCTCTTGGGCCCTCATGGATCCGTCCAGGCTCAAGTCCATTTGACCGATCAGCGCACGCTCAGTTTTGATGCCGTGGTGTTGGGAGAAGGCTTGTACTCCAAGTCTCGGCATCACTTATTTCCTCACGCCTCTCCACCCGCCTTGACTGGACAAGCCTGTTGGCGAGTGGTGCTTCCCAGACCTGAGCGTGTTGATCACCGATTTTTCTATCTAGGCGGCTCGGTCAAGGTGGGCCTCACGCCAGTTTCACAAGAGCACATGTATTTGTTTTTACTCGAATCCATTCCTCACAACCCCAAACGTGAAACTGCCGAGTTGCATGTGATCTTGAAGCGCTTGTTGAGTGAATTCAAGGGCGAGTTGAGCTCCATCGCGCAAAGCATCAACGCTCAATCGCACATTGTTTATCGGCCCCTTGAGTCTCACTTTCTCCATGACGCATGGAGCACCGGTTGCGTGGTCTTGGTGGGTGATGCTGCACATGCGACAACACCACAATTGGCCTCGGGTGCTGGCATGGCGATGGAAGACGGGATCGTTTTGTCTGAAGAGTTTTTAAAGGCCAAAGACACACCAGAAGCATTTCATCGGTATTTCTTGCGTCGACAAAATCGCTGCAACATGGTGGTTCAAAACTCTCTGAAGATTGGACAGCTGGAACTTGCGAGAGCCAGCGCAGTTGAGCAAGCCCAATGGGTTGAATCATCACTTTTGCAATTGGCAAACCCTTATTGATTCAAAGTTTTTTTTAAGTCAAGTCTATCTTTAACATTCATTTTTTGGAGTCCATGATGAAACACAAGTCAATCCACAAAACCTTTCTGAGGATCTTGACCAGTTTACTTTTATGTTGGCACAGTTGCACCCTACTTGCTCAAGATTACCCCAACAAAACGGTTCGCTTCATCACCGCCTCGGCGGGTAGTCCTCAAGACGTGGTGGGACGAATATTTGGACAAAAGGTGAGTGAGAGTTGGGGGCAAGCCGTTTTCATTGAAAGTAAACCTGGTGCGGGCGCACTGATCTCCATGCAATCGGCCGCCAAATCAGCAGCAGATGGCTACACGGTCTTGATCAGCTCAGCGGCTTTTACGGTGACGCCCTATTTGTACAAAAACATTGGTTTTGATATAGAGCGAGATTTGATGCCCTTGGGTTTGCTGGCCACAACACCCAACATCATTGTCACCCATCCCTCTTCTGGACTCAAGTCCATCAAGGACGTTGTAGAGAAGGCCCGTGGTGGCAGAAAACTCCAGTACGGCTCTCCAGGCTTTGGAACGACCCCTCAACTCTCCGCCGAGTACCTGTTCAAGATCTTGGCCAATCAACCCCTTTTGCACGTGCCTTACAAAGGTATTCCGCCTGTTGTAGCGGCAGCCATGAGTGGCGAGGTTGACATCGCCTCCATGTCATTGCCCCCAGCTGTTCAGTTGATCAAAAGCGGAAAACTCATTGGACTGGCAGTCACCAGCGGAAAACGCAATGCAGCCGTACCTGATGTCCCCACCATTGCGGAAACGGGCTTTTCAGGTTTTGAGGACGACTCTTGGGTCGGTGCATGGGTTCCCTCTGGAACACCCACGTCGGTGGTGCGTCGTTTGAAAGAAGAGTTGGAAAAAGCATCTCAATCCAACGAGGTGAAGGAGTTGTTGAAGAATGCTGGCTTTGAGTCCAGTCCACTGTTTGGCGAACCGTTTTCACAAATGGTGAAAAAGGAACTGAGCAAATGGGAGAAAGTGGTGAGAGAGACGGACGCAAAAGTTGAGTAAGCGCCAAGCTTTGGGAGCTTTAAATCAATGAAGTCAAGACGAGGGGTGGTTTGAACGCCGACATGGCATGTTTCAATGAACTGGCCACAAAAGTTTATTGAGTCTCTTCATGTCCAAGCGAGATGAAATGCGCTTGGCCGCCTCTTGGACTTCAAGCATGAGACTTTGATGGTCGAGCTGGGTCAGCTCACCATTTTTAAGCACTTGCTTGCCTGCAACAAAGACATCTTTGACCGTGTTGCCCGTTGCGCTGTAAACCAGATTTGAAACGGGATTGTAAAGCGGTTGCCATTCTGGCAGTGTGGCATCGAAAAGCACAAAATCAGCTTGCTTACCCACTTCGATTGAACCTATCTGCTCAGCAAGTCCCACCCCTTTGGCGCCGTTCAAGGTGGCCATCTCCACAGCGTGCTCTGGTGGCATGACCCGAGGATTCATCCTGACCTCCTTGTACATGCACGCAGCCATTCGCATCTCTTGGACCATGTCGACCACGCCTGAGGACGCGTGATCGGAGCCCAAACTCACGTTCACCCCCATGGCCATGAGCTCAGGATGCTTGCCCGCTGCCATGTAGCCATAACCATTGTGCAAAGATGAGGATGGCGAGCAAACCAAGGTGGGTTTGCGTTTGACCAACAAGGCCAACTCCTGAGGCTCCAGCCAACCCGAATGCACCAAAATCATGTTTTCATCAAGAACCCCCAAGGACTCAAGTCGTTCGATCTCAGCTTTTCCAGTGCCAGAGACACTGGCGTCATGCGTTTGATAGGAAAAACATGCATGGGTTTGCAATTTAACCTTGTACTTGTTGGCGATGTCTTTGAGGCCCAAGATGAGCTCATCACTTGCGTTGTTCATACCCCTGAAGGAGGCAGACAAGGTCAGCTGGCCATGGTGTTGACCCAAATAGCGCTCAAACAAGGCCTCGGTTTTTTCTAAACAAGCACCTGTGGACTCGATCATGCTGGGGGGCAAAATCCCCATCACCGACTTGGTTTTGTCAAAACAAGAACAAGCCGCAACGAGCCTCATGCCCGTGGACATCACCGCTTCGATGGTTGCATCTGGGTGATAGTTACCAGGGTCTGTGAAACACGTCACGCCGTGGCGCAACAACTCTAGAGCTGCAAAAGCAGAGCTCACGCGAACATCTTCCCTGGTGTTGGCGGCCTCATAAGGGTACATGTGTTCGTACAAGAACTGCTGTGCATTGGCCTCATCGGCCAAGCCTCTTGAGAGCTGAAAGGACGCATGCAAGTGGTTGTCAATCAAACCGGGCGTCACCACACGACCACGTCCACTTTCTGTTCTAGGTGCTTGCCATCTTTGAAGCAGATCATCGGTTTTACCGACATCGACAAACTTGCCGCCTACAACAGCCAAACACGCATCTGTGATGACCCGACGACTGGGGTCAACCGTGATCAACCAATCGATATGGGTGATCAAGAGATCACAATGTTGGGGCTCGGTTTGAAGTTGGTGGTTTGACATCGTTGAACTCAAAGTGGTGTAAAGCTAGAAAATGAAGGCGTTCGACTTCAATCGGCCTTGATGTTGTTCTCGCGAATCACCTTGCCCCAACGCTCCTGATCTCTCTTGACCGTTTCATAGAAAGCTTCAGAGCCCAAGCCTGAGGGGTCGAGCCCTAACTCCTTGAGCTTGGTGCCCATCTCATGGCCATTGACGGCTTTCTTGATGGCATCGGACAAGAAAGAAAGCACTTCTTTTGGGGTGGCAGAAGGTGCAAACACGCCGTGCCAACCTTGTATGCTGGAGCCAGGGAACAAACTCTCGATCGTGGGTACACCAGGTAGAGCTGCAATGGGCTTAGAACTGCTGGTCATGAGCGGCCTGAGTTTGGCGCCCTGCACTTGTGGCAAGATGCCCAAGGTGGTGTCAAAAATCAAGTCCACTTCACCCGACAACAGTGCTTGCATCGCAGGGCCATTGCCTTTGTAAGGGATGTGCTGCAACTGAATGCCTGCAACGCTTTTGGCCAACTCCATGTACATGTGCTGACCAGAACCCGTGCCGGCACTGGCGTAATTGAGTTTGCCAGGCTGTTTCTTGGCCAATTGCACCAAATCTTGCATGTTTTGAATGCCTGACTTGGCATTCACACTCAGCACATAATCAAAGGTGCTGACTTGGCTGACTGGGTATAAATCACGAAGCAAATCATAGGGGGTCTTTTGCAAACTCACCACCGTGACCATGGGTGTCGCTGAGTTCAACACCAAGGTGTAGCCATCAGGGGCACTTTTGGCAACATAATCGACGCCGACAACGCCACCTGCACCCGCCTTGTTGTCAACGATCACCGCTTGTCCAAAGGACTCAGAGAGGTTTTTGCCGAGCAAACGAGCCACCACATCCAAAGTGCCTCCAGGCACAAAGGGAACCACCAGTTTGATGGGTCGGTTGGGATAAGTGTTGAGTTGAGCGTGACCCGTGCCAGCAACAAAAACACCCCAAACCACGCACAAACCCAAGGCAACGCTCTTAAAAAAAGATATTTTTTTCATCATCCAAGGCCTAAAAAATAAACACTCTATCAAAACACGTCCGAAACCATCTGCCCTTCACCCAAAGCATCAGCAAAGGCTTAGAGTGGTAAATTCTTTTTCAACCAAGCGCTCACCAATTCGATCACCATGGTGTTGCCTTCACTCAAGATGAAGTGGTCGGTTTGGGCAAACAAGTGCAAGTCAGTGGGCTGACCTGCATGCATGAACAAATCCACCGATTGCTCAGTGGGTGTCACGGTGTCCATCGAGGGGTGCAAAAGAAGCAAAGGCCTTGGTGCAATTTGACCGACCACCTCATTGGCTTTGAAGTTGAACATGCTTTCAACGACTTCATAAGGAAACTCGGTGATGGATCCGGGTGAAAGTTGATTGCGAAGCCCTGGTTGAATGGGCACGATATCGTAACGTGGCACCATCATCGACTCGCCCCGGGCCTGTTTGGCACGCCCAAGGCTCATCATGTCAGTGAACTTCTTCCAAGCCGCATCTGAGGCGTGTTGCTTTCTGAACTTCTTCTCCCCGTCACCCCATCCACCCGTTGAAATACAAGCAGCGATTCTTGGATCCACACCAGCGGCATACACAGCAACAGCTGCACCAAAACTGTGCCCCATGACACCTATTTTGTGGGTGTCCACATTGTCTTGCGTTTGCAAAAAATCGATCGCTGCTTGAGTGTCCTTGACTTGTTCAAGGCAAATGACTCGTCCACGCTCACCCTCTGAGTCCCCACATCCTCGCATATCGAATCTGAGCGTGATGTAACCCAGAGATGAAAACAACTCAAAAGCCGCCTTGGAAATGCCGCCGTTTTTATTGCTGCCAAAGCCGTGAAGAACCACCACTGCGGCGCGCCTCTCCCCCGCTTTAAGATCATCAGGCACGTGTAAAACTGCAGCCAATCGATGGTTTTCAGATGAAAAAAAGACGTCCTTTTGCATTCAAAGCTCCGAGGGTGGTAAGTGGTGAGAAAAAATAACAGGCCTCATTATCGTTAAAAAAACGTTCTTGAACCCTGTTCGCAGATCAATTTTTACACCAACTGTTGACAACACCTCATGCATGAACATGAGGCCAAAGTAAAAAGAATTCGTTGAGCTCTCGAGTCAAGGTGACCCTTTGCCCAAAGGGGATACAGATTTTGACGGGCACGTGGCCAAAGGGCAAATCTGTCAAGATGGGGACTTTAAGATGGGAGCGAAGAAAACTCACGACCTTGTTGAAATTGAATCCTTTGTCGTGCGCGTTCAAAGCGTAACGGTTGAATTGTCCGAGCACAATGGCCTTTTGATCCTTTAAAACGCCAGACATCAAGAGCTGACTGAGCATTCTCTCGATGCGATACGGGTGCTCAGCAGTATCCTCCAAAAACAAAACACCCCCCTTGACGCTTGGGAAATAAGGAGTTCCCATCAAAGCACACAAAACGCTCAAATTGCCTCCCCAAAGGACCGCTTCTTTGGCCAACACAGAAGCCTTGGCTTGGCTTGGTGTGCAATGATCTATGAATCCGTTCATGGCAGTTTTTTTCATGCTCCAACCCGCGCCTTCGATTTGAGAGGTCAACAAATCATCCAAACAAGCGAGCATGATGTCATCGGGCTCGTCAGGGCTCAAGTCGTCCATCACGCTAGGTCCGCTCCAAGTGATTTGTTGCGTACGGCTGAAAACCGCCATTTGAAAAGCCGTGAAATCGCTGAACCCTAAGAATTTAGTGCCAGCATGGATGGATTTTTTAATTTTTGAATAATTCAAATGCGGCAACAAACGCGTCAAACCATATCCCCCGCGTGAGATCATGGCAACATCACAACCGCTCTCACAGGCTCGCTCAATGGCGAGCAAGCGTGTAGCATCATCCCCGGCAAAACGCTCGTAGGTGCTCAAAGCACTTGGATCAATCTGCACGTGATGCCCCATGGCTTTCAAGACTGAGATGCCTTGCTGAAAAGCTTTGCGGTTGCGAACGGCTCCACTTGGAGAAAATATATAGATACTGGACATGGTGAAAGACTCTTTTTTTAACTTTTTAAATCATAATTCATATATCAGGCCATGGGTATCATAACTTGATACGTCCTTTAAGAAAATCAATACCACTTCATCGCTATGACGAAAACTCTATATCAAGTGCTAGGACTTGACCCCTCTGCAGAAGACGTCGTGGTGCGCGCAGCCTTCAAAGTACTTGCACAAAAATACCATCCCGATAAATTAAAAGGAGGCACAGCGCAATCAGGTACGTTGATGGTGGATATCAATTTGTCTTACAGAATATTGAGCAACCCCATTTCTCGGAAAAAATACGATCAAGCTCTCAAAGAATCCTTGGGCAACACCGCCAAGCCTGCTCACACCTCCTCCAACCAACATCAACGCCCCCAATACCATCCTACGGCCAAGCGCCACACGCCCAGTCAAAGAGCATCAAGTTATGCTTCAAATTCTGAAGACGAGTCTGGCGAACATGAATACGACAAGTTGATTCAACGCATCAAAGCGAATGCGATGGATGAAATTGAGTTGGTGAACCTGTTTGAAAAACTCTTCAAAATACCCCTGACCATTCGCCAAGGCTACTCCAACACCTATCAGTTTGAAGAAAACGGCAAAAGGTACACCCATGACTTCTCTTCACTCAAAGAGGTGGTCGTTCAAAAGTTGAAGTTTGAAATGGGTCAAGTGTCTTGACCTGGTGAATGATTTTTTTAAATCTTCACCGTTCTTTCGCAAGCCTCAAGGCACTGAACAAGGTCCTTCAAAGTTGATGCGAACCACACTTTTCTTCAGCTCCAAGTCATGAAAACCTCTGACCGCAGCGGTCTTCCTGTTGAGAGTGATTTCTGACTGTAAACCTAGCGCTCGGTCTTTGATTCTGGCACCAATTCTCTGCTCATCGGACAAGTTGGTGCCCAAGAATTTTTCTGTTTCAATGCTATTGACCCGCATGGCATATATTTTGGGCTCTTTGACCAAAAAGTAAATGTTCTTGCCGATGACTTGAACCTCCATTTCAATCGACGTGGTTTTGATGGCTTTGTTGTTCAAAACTGGAACAACACCATCGATGTCACAATGCACCAAATAGGTCTGGGCCTGAAGCTTTGAGGTCATCAGTGTCCATGAGAAACCCCAGACCAGCAAGGCTCTTAACAAAAAAAGTGGAGAACTACCCATCTTGTGCTCACGAGATGTCAACGGTCCAAAAAAAAGCCTGAACGAATCAGGCTTTTGATTTTAAAGGCTCAACTTATAAGTGCTTGAGTCTTTCTTTGATTTCATCTTCACTGAGGAGCTCGACCTGTTCTAATCTTTCTTGGGTGATCCAATTGCGCTTGGCCATCAAAGCAAGAATGGTATCTCTTTTGGCACTGTGCTCATCTTCCGTGATTTGTTCTCCAAAAAGCATGACCATGATGGTTTTACCAACAATGTTCAATAAAATACCAAAAAGAACCAATCCCAGCAACATGGTGAAGCAAGCAATGATTCGTCCGCCCGCCGTTAAAGGGAACATGTCGCCGTAGCCTGTCGTGGTGAGGGTCACCATGCACCACCACATCGCAGAAGGAATGGAGGTGTAAAAACGCTTGTCTTCAGGGATAGGATTGCCACTGAGGGGATCCGTTGGCATGAACTTGGAAGCCTCTGGAGGAGAGTTTTCAGGCAAAGGATTCAGTTTCAGTTCCTCATCCAAGGCGGCTTGGCCAGCGGCCAAGGCCTCAGCCGTGTACAAGTTACCTTCCACATAGTACATCAAGGTGCTAGAGATCATCACCACGGAAAACAAGGCGATGAAATAGATCTTCAAATTGGTCAAAATGGGGTTCTTGGTTCGCACTGAACTCATGATCTGTTGAACAGCGATTCTGGCCATTTTCAAGACCCGAAGCACTCGAACAACTCGCAAAACTCTAAGCACCTTCGTACCTTGAAGACTTGACAGGTTCAAGAAGGCAAGGAAGGTAGGCAAGATGGAGATCAAATCCACCAAGCCCCAAAAGCTAAAGAAGTACTTGACGCGGTCTTTGGCGTAATACAAATTGCCAATGTAATCAAAGGTAAAAAACGTGACGGCAATGATTTCAATCCAATGAAATACAGCTGCATTGTCTGTTGCGTAGGGCTCAAGAGTCTCCCCTGCCAAAGACAAGCACGAAACGAAAATCCAAAAATTGATGATGTTGACCCAAATGTTGAAAATGCGACTGTGAGGGTCGGTAAAAATTTGTTCAACGAGACTGACTTGCTCGTTGGATGTGGCCGGTGAATTCATGGATACCTCGCAAGGTGAACTTGTTTGCTGAATAAAAAAACACAGTCTTGATGAAAAGACCATGATCTGGACTCGGGAAAGTGGCCTAGTTTAATCGAAATCAAGGTGACAATGATCAAGCAAAACCTTATCAATCAGAAAATTTGAAAATGAAGCATGACCAAAGCCATCAACACAGGCTCTAGGGTATACCCTTGATCAACAAGGAGGCCCCCCAAGAAGACCACCCGATGATCAGGGGAGAGAAAACGGCAAAAACACAAGTGGAGACCAACACGGCGGCAGCAGCCGTGTCTCCATAGTCGGTCAACCGATCGGTGTAAATGTAGTTCACAACGGCGACTGGCATCAAAAGCTGCAACAAGATGACCTCACTCGTGAGCAAGGGAAAATTCGCAAAATAGATCACCACCGCGCCGCCCAATCCTCCCACCAGCAATCTGATCAAGCCCAGTTTGGAGCCCTCACGCAAACGAGACTTTTGCAGGGTGGACAGGGCATAACCTAAACTGATCAGCATGAGAGGCACGGCCAATGAGCCGACCAACTTTGAGCTGCTTAAAATTGGAGATGGCACTTCAATGTTCAAAGCCCGGACCCCAACAGCAGCCAAGCCGACCAAGACCACGCCAAAAGGGAAACTTCTTTGATGGGCTGTTTTTTGGTGACTGCTCCAGGACAAAAAACTCACCCCTACCGTGTGCTGCATCAACGAAAAGATGGCGAAAAAGGTGACTGCAATGACCATCCCATCATCGCCATAGGTCATCTGCGCAATGGGTAGGCCTAAATTACCCGCATTGGGGAAGGTTGCACAGGGGAGCAAAAATAAGATGGGTAGGCGAGCTGTTTTGAGCAAGATGACCGCAAAGAGGGCCATGACCAGCACCGACACCATAGCGGCCCCCCCCACTTTCAACAGCAACTCGTTGTCCAGCCCCGTGGTGACTAAGGTGTAAAAAACCAAAGCAGGCGTTGCAAAAGAAATGGCCACATGGGAGACAAAATCACTTGGAAACGTTTTGCCCATCTTGCCCCAGTAAAACCCAATGCCCGCGCAACACAACACGGGCAAAAGCTGAGCGAGCAATGCGGGATAGGCCGCCAACGAATTTAAATCAACCATGATGAACGCTTGGGGAGATGGCTTTAATCGGCCTTGATGTGATTTTCCAGGGCCACCTCTTTCCACATCGCAATCTCAGCGCTGATTTGACGTGAAAGCTCCTCCGGGGAGCTGGTCGTTGGAATGACGTTCAGAGCAGCAAATTTTTTCTTCACGTCTGCTAGTGCCATCACCTTCACCATTTCCTCGTTCAGGCGTTTGATCACCTCTTTGGGTGTTGCCGCGGGAGCCAGCAAACCCGTCCAAAAGGAAACCTTCAAATCGACCCCCAACTCACCCATGGTGGGAACGTTGGGCATTTCAGCCAAACGCTCACTCGAGGTCACGGCCAACACACGCGCGCGCGCCGATTGAAGTGCTGGAGAGGCTGCGCCAGCATCCACCAGCGTCATGGTGACATCGTTGCTGAGCAACGCGCTCACTGAGTCGTTGCTGCCCTTGTAAGGAATATGGGCAAACCGAGTGCCAAACTTTTTATTGAGCAACTCCGTGACCAATTGAAAGGACGCGGAACTTGCACTGTAATTGACCTTGTCGGGATTCTTTTTTGCAAAAGAGACCAAGTCGTCCAAAGATTTATGGGACTGGTTGGAAGAGGTGAGTAGCAACAAGGGGAACGTACAGATCAGAGAAATAGGGGTAAAGTCCTGCACAGCATAGGGCAATTTGCTGTACAAAGCATGGTTAAAAACCATCGGGCCGCTGGCACCCATGAGCAAAGTGTAGCCGTCCGCTTTGGCGTGAGAGACATAACTCGCTCCAACGATGGAGCCCACACCAGCACGGTTTTCAACGACCACGGGCTGGCCCAAGCCCGCGCTTAGCTTCTCCGCCACAATGCGGGCAATGACATCACTGGATCCTCCTGCAGAAAATCCAACCACGATCGTGATGGGCTTGAGGGGGTAATCCAGCGCTTGCGCACCCGTGCTCAGAATCAAACCAAGACTCAAAAGTCCTTTGACAAAGCGGGTGTTGAGGTTGTTCATAGGTTGAAATACATGTAAGTCACGGGCAAAATAGGTGCATGGCCTCAAGTCAAGCCGTGAAAGTTAGGGATATGTTCAGTGAATCGAAGGCCATGGAATTGGGCACAGCTGTAGAATGGGGGTGTGCGTCATTTGCGAAGACGAAGGTCTTCCCGCCCCAGATGATACCCCATGCCCGTGCCTTGATTTTGATCTTAACCCCACCTACGACCTTTGAATTCTCCCCAACAAGAAGATCTGAGCATTTTTACCCCCTTTGAGCAGCCGGTTTTTCGGATGCTTTGGGGGTGCTGGTTGGTTGCAAACATTTGCATGTGGATGAACGATGTGGCTGCTGCTTGGATGATGACCTCCATGAACGTCACACCCATTTGGGTTGCCTTGGTTCAATCGGCCGCCACCCTACCCGTCTTTCTTCTCGGCTTGCCTTGTGGCGCTTTGGCCGACATCTTGGATCGCCGTAAATTTTTGATCTTTACTCAAATATGGATTGCGGTGATCGCGGTCATTTTGAGCTTGCTCGTCTTTTTTGGAAACTTGTCTCCCGTGATGCTCATCGCCTTGACCTTTTGCAATGGCATTGGTTTGGCCATGAGGTGGCCTGTTTTTTCCTCTGTGGTGCCTGAATTGCTTCCAAAGTCGCAGATGCCCTCTGGCTTGGCATTGAACGCCGTGTCAATGAACACGTCTAGAGTGGTCGGCCCTTTGCTGGCTGGCGCCATCATCGCTTCCATGGGAAGTGCATGGGTGTATGCACTCAATGCGGTCATGTCGGTCATCTCTGCGCTCATCATGAGCACGTGGAAGAGAGAGAAAGTGGCCAACCCCTTTGGACGAGAAAAGCTTTGGAGTGCCATGCGAGTGGGGGTTCAATTCATTTCACAATCGGCCCATTTCCAAGGCGTCTTGATTCGGATTGCCATTTTCTTTTTCAGCTCGACCGCGCTGATCGCCCTCTTGCCCTTGGTTGCCAAAAGCTTGAATGGAGGAGATGCGGGCACCTTCACCATCTGTTTGGCGTGCATGGGCTTGGGCGCCATTTCTGCAGCGGTGTTCATCCCGAGGTTGAGAATGATGTACTCGCGTGATCAATTGATCACTCGGGGCTGCATTCTTCAAACCATTGCCATGGTGGTCATCGCTTTCAACCACATCCCGATCCTCACGATGGCCTGCATGTGCTTGGCAGGCGCTGCTTGGATTTCGACGGCCAACACCTTGAGCGTGTCCGCGCAGATGGGTTTGCCCGATTGGGTCAGAGCACGCGGCATGTCCATGTATCAAATGGCCATCATGGGCTCCTCTGCCTTTGGCGCTGCCCTTTGGGGACAAGTGGCCACCGATGCCTCGGTGCCCATCAGCTTGACCCTGGCCGCTTTGTCTGGTCTTTTAGGCACCCTTTTGGTGAACCATTTAAAACCAGATGAGGGCCTGGAGGATGACCTCACCCCGTCTCATGCCTTGATTCCACCTAGCCACCCCAAGCCACCTCAAGTGGGACACATCATGATGACCATTGAGTACATCATTGACCCCAAGAGAAGTGCTGATTTTTTAGAGCTGATGCAAGAAAGTCGAAGAAGCCGACTTCGCCATGGTGCCCTCAGATGGGAGTTGCTGCATGATGTGACACGACCAGAGCGCTATGTCGAGGTGGTTGAAGATGAGTCTTGGAACGATCACTTGCGCAGGTTCGATCGCATCTCCGAATCGGACATCACCATCCGGGATCGCAAAATGGCCTTTCACACCCTAGAGTTTCCTCCCATCGTGAGCCGCTACCTGATGGAAAGCACGGCCAACACCTAAGCGTGCAACGGTATGAAGTGCTTGGTGAACGTCAATCCAAATTGATGTTGGCCTTTTTAACAATCGGCCCCCACATGGCCAAATCGCTGCTGATTTGCTCAGTAAACTGTTCAGGTGTATTGCCCGAGGGCTCAATACCAAGTATGGCCAAGCGCTCTTTGACGCCTGGCAACATGAGGACCTTGGACAATTCGGTTTGAATCTTGTCGACAATGGGTTTGGGCGTGGCTGGTGGCGCAAACAAGCCAATCCATGTTGAAAGCACAAAGCCTGGGACCCCTCCTTCAATAAAGGTGGGCGTGTCTGGCAAGGTCGACAGCCGCTTTGCGCTGGTCACCCCCAAGGCATTGAGTTTGCCCGACTTGATGTACTGCTGGACCGTAGCTAGGGTTGTAAAGACCATAGGAATTTGTCCCCCCAAGGTATCAATGGTGGCTTGTCCACCGCCCTTGTAGGCGATGTGCTCCAAAGGCACATTGGTGCGTGCCTTGAAGAGCTCGCCCGCCAAATGAGGGGTCGAACCCAAACCTGAGCTGCCGTAAGGCAATGGCAAACCCTTTTGCTTTGACACTTCGATCAACTCAGCGATGTTCTTTGCTGGCAAGGAGGGATGGGCCGCCAAAACCATGGCAGAGTCACCAATTTTTGAGATTGCCGTCAGATCCCTCAAGACTTGAAAGGGTGGCTTGGAGACCATGTAGGGGTACGTGATCAAGGTGCCATCGAAACCAAGCAACAAGGTATAGCCGTCAGCAACAGCGCTTGAGACGGCCATGACACCAATGACGCCACTCGCGCCAGGACGGTTTTCAATCACGATGCTGGTGCCCAATCGATTTCCCAAGCCCTCACTGATGGCTCTCACACCTGAATCGGCAAATCCACCGGGTGAATAAGGCACGATGATTTTGATGGGTTTGGAGGGATAGGTTTGAGCTTGCACGAGACCCATGGCAAAAGCCAAAGGGATCAACAACATTTTTAAACTGGTAGGGATCACTCGATATTCTCCATCAATGCAAAGCATTGTTTTGCCTAACAAGCCAAGGAACAATCACGGATTTGAGGATCTCGATGTCTGGCCAGCCTGCACCTCGACCAATGTGCCCCCCTTGAGGATTGACCCATGCCTCCTTGGGTGTTCCAAGTTTTAAGAGGGCATACAAATCTTCAATCGGAACTTGACTGTCTTTTTCGCCATTGACCAACAACATGGCGGTTGAAGGTTTGGAGATCAAACCACTTTTAACCAAGGACATTTTGGGCCCGTATTGATAAAAGTCCTCCAATTCACTCACGCCATAAACCCCGGCTCGAGCAGGAAAGAGGTCAAACAAATACTCTTTGGTTGAAAGCGCTTTGGCTTGCCATTCCCTATCAAAGTAACGATCCACTGGCCCACCCCAGACAACCGCGCCTTTTAATCGATCTTTCTCCAAAAATCCAAGCCTAGCCGACCAATGCCCGCCCCAAGACACACCCATGACAAACAAATTGGATGAGGCCAAATCTGGTCTCGATTTCAAATGATCAATGACCTTAGAGAATATTCTTTCGGCACCAACATCGACCTTTAAAACCGCCTCACCCGTGCCTGGCATGTCAAGCGCCAAATAACCCAATTTCGCATTGATGTAGTGCGTGCCATACTGCTCAACGACAAACTCTTTGTAGCTATCCAACCCACCGATGCTCAAGACAACAGCTGGGTTTTTGACCCCTTGTGGCAGCTGCAAGTAACCGACGATCTCACGTCCTTCAAATGGAATGCGAAGGACTTCAATGCCAGGGCGTTGAAGAGCTACGTAGGATCTGAAAGCTTGTGTCGAGCGTTCAAAGGCTTTTTTCTTTTGAACAGAGTTTTGTGTTGGCCAAGCTCCAAAACTGAAATATCGCCATGCGTTTAAATAAGCCTCGCTGGCTTGAACGGGCTGCTTGTCGAGCGTCTTGGCAAGGCTCATGTACTTTTCACCTTGAACCATCCACGCGTTGGCCCAATCATCTCGATCAAGAGATTGAATTCGCCCCATGATTTCTTTCACATCGGCTTGATCAAAACCAGTCAAGGGATAGGCATTTCTTTGAACGCGGTCGATCACCGCATCTCTTAACTCCGGCCATGTTCGAACTGGCGCAATTTGAGCGCAAGCACCGAAGGACGCCAGCAGCGCCATCAGTAAAATCTGTTTTGCATATTGAGCACTGAACATCTTGGACCTCCTCTAAAAATGCTTGTGTATCAGACAACGCCCTTTAGGCGATGTGTCAATTGTCTAACTTCAACTTCGCGTCTGTCACCAACTTTTCAAACTTCACGGATTCAGCTGCAATGTAAGTGGTGAACTCTTGGGTGCTGTTGCTAGGTACTGCCAAACTGTCTTTCTCCATTTGCGCCTTGATGTCTGGCAAAGCCAAAATTTGATTGATTTCTTTGTTCAAGCTTTGGATGACGTTTTTAGGCGTGCCTGCGGGCGCAAACAAACCGCCCCAAAGCGAATAATTAAAACCTGGGTAAACCGTTTCAGCCAAGGTGGGCACTTGTGGCAAAGAGTTCATTCGGTGAGGGGTGCTCACAGCCAAGGCTTTGAGTTTTCCGCCCTTGACTTGAGGCATGGCCGCTGAGGCACTGCTAAAGAAAAAGTCCAATCGTTGAGACATCAAGTCGGCCATCAAGGGACCCACCCCTTTGTACGGCACGTGCACCATCTCTGACTTGATGCCAAGCGACAAGGCGCTGGCCGCCAAGTGACCGGGTGTACCGGCTCCTACACTTCCAAAACTCAATCTGCCAGGCTTTGATTTGGCCAAATCCACCAATTCATTGACGGTGTTCAAAGGGGAGTCGGTTGAAACCAAAAGCACCAAGGGCGCGTTTCCAATCAAGACCACTGGCACAAAGTCTTTGACGGGATCAAACCCCATGTCTTTCATCATGACTCGGTTCACCACAATTTCACCAGTTTGCCCCAAAAAGAGCGTATAGCCGTCGTTTTTAGCCTTGGCCGCCAAACGGGTTCCGACAACGCCAGAAACACCTGGGCGGTTGTCCACCACCACAGATTGTTTGTAAATTTGAGCCAATCGATCTGAAATGATGCGAGCAAAGGCGTCTCCCTGACCGCCGGGGGCGTAGGCCACGATGATCGAGATAGGCTTGTTGGGATATTCTGGCTCGTTGGCCTTGGCAGTGTTGAGGCTTAAGGACCACGCAAGGCCCAAGAGCGCAAGCGAGCCAAAGATTTTTTTAGAAATGATCAGTTGCATGATGAATCCATTTTTCATATTGGCAGTCAAATTGACTGCCAATCCGCATTTTGGCACACAAACTTTGACCATCAAAAGGTCAGTCTAATGCAAGTCCAGACTCCACAGATCAGGGTAGTCAACCTGTTCAACTTCCCTGACTTAGGTTATAAAAGCGAACTTCATCTTTTCGTTTTCTTTCTTCTTGCCTTTGCAGGCAAATCATCTTTTAAACCTTCATTCAGGGAGCATCGGCTTGAAAAATACCTTAGGTCACTATCAATTGATCACCCATCGCGTTGACAAAAACCTTCAAGCAGGTGTGGTGATCGACACCTTGGTCTATGAAGCGAGCAAGTTGCTGGGCAACCCTCATCTCAACTCAGTCATGGCCATCATGGACGCTTGGGCGGCTTGCAATAAACTGTTGACGCAAAAGGCCAAAGCCATTCGCGCAAAGGAAATTCGCCCTAAGGGTATTGAATTGAAGAAATGCAAATTGAGCGCTCCCTTGATGTACCCAGGAGACATCTACTGCGCTGGCGCCAACTACTCAGACCACATGCAAGAGATGGCTCGTGTCACGGGACTGCCACCTGGGCCGAACATGAAGGAGTTAGGAGAAATGCCTTGGCACTTCATCAAATCTTCGCGCTCGACCATTGTGGGTCCCAACACCAAGGTGAAAATTCCACACTACTCCAAGATGTTGGACTGGGAGATCGAATTGGCCGTGGTGATAGGTAAGACCTGCAGCCAAGTCCTGGCCAAAGATGCCATGAAATATGTAGCAGGTTACACGATTGCCAATGACCTGTCTGCCAGGGATGCCATGAGAAGGCCTAAAAACCCCCCAAGCTCGCCCTTTCACATGGACTGGATTGGTCAAAAGTGTTTTGATGGCGCTTGCCCCTTGGGCCCTTGGATTGTGCCGGCAGACCAAGTCTCTGACCCCCATCAACTGGCCATGAAGCTTTGGGTCAATGACGAGTTGATGCAAGACTCGAACACCAACAAGTTGATCTTCAACATCGCAGAGCAAATTGAGGCCCTCTCCAACCGAATCACCCTACACCCAGGTGATTTGGTTCTTACAGGAACACCCTCTGGGGTTGGCTTGGCTAGAAAAATCTTCCTCAAGCCTGGCGACCATTTGAAACTATGGATCGAAGAGGTGGGTGAATTGAACCACACCATGGTGGCCTGAGTCACGGGCTCAAGACTTGAGGGGCCATGAGCCCCTCGGTCAATCCAGACGAATTTGGCGCTGCTGGATGATCTGCCCCAATTGCAAAGACTCGTCTGCAACTCTGAGCCTCAACTGCTCGCTGTTTGAGCCCACGGGCTGCCAGCCCAGTGCAAAAAGCTTTTGACGAAACTCCTCTTGAGCATAAATTTGGGCAATCTCTTGAGCCAACTTCTGCTTGGCCATGGCCGAGAGATTGCTTGGCGCGACCAAAGCATTCCAAACTTCAAGCTTGTAATCCTTCACGCCAAATTCGCTCAAGGACGCCACCTCAGGCACAAGAGAAGTTCTCTGACTGGTCAGTCCTATGGCCTTGAGTTTACCGGCCTTGATCTGTGCCATGACCACGCTCGGTGCCATCAAGGCCATTTGAATTTGACCCGACAACATCGCCGTGATCACTTGGGGGTTGCCAGGGTATGGCACATGGACCGCCTCCATGCCGGGCACTTTGGACTTCAACAACTCCAAGCCCAGGTGAGCGACAGAGCCCACACCAACAGATGCGTAGTTCCACTGGCTGGCATTTCTTTTGGACGCTTGAATGAACTCTAAACCATCGGGCAAATTGACTGGGGCCACCAACAGCAAAGGGGCTGTGGCCAAGAGTGAGACAAAATGAAAGTCTCGTGCCGGGTCGAACGGCAATTTGGGGTCCAACATTTTGGCTGAGGTCAAGTTGCCGTTGATGAGCAGGCCCAAGGTGTGGTCATCCATGGCTTTGGAGACAGCATCTGCTGCGATGTTGCCAGACGCGCCAACACGGTTGTCCACCAGCACAACTTGGCCCAAAGCCTTGGACAAAGGCTCTGCCAAAGCTCGTGCCATGATATCTGGAGATGAGCCCCCAGGAAAACCCACGATCAAGCGAACGCTCTTGGTGGGCCAAGGAGCAGAAGGTGGCATTGTTTGACAAAAAACAAGTGTCGAAAGCGATAAAAGCAAGCCCAAGAGGCCGCTAAGAGCAAAAGGTCTTGTCCGTGTTTTGAGGTTCATCATGTTGTCATCTTGGAAGGCTAAAAAGGTCAAGGAATGTAAGACCTGACAACTCGACAAACCCCATCAAGGTTCGTGGACTTGTCTTATACTTGCACAAGCTGACTTTCTTTGACCTGCGCGTTTTAGTGCATTATTTGTCTTGACCATTGTGCCTTATTTTACGCCCTTGAGCTTTCATCACCTGCGACAAGCCTTATCGGCAAAGCTTTGGTGGGCGGTCATCGCTGCCTTGTTGATGTGCCAGGTCTTGGGACAATTTCACCGCATACGGCACCTCTCGCAGAGCGATCAAATTGCACTGAGCTCAAGCAAAGAAAGCCTCTCTGGTGATTCAAGCTCCATGCAGCTCCATCACTGCGTCTTGTTTGACGCATTGAGTCTCACCCATGGTTTGAAGTCTCTCACCTTCACCTTGGCGTGTCTTGAACAACACAGGGGACTTGCGTCTTTTGAGATGCTGGAGGTGCTTCGTGCACACCCACCATGTTTTTTTCAACCTAGAGCACCCCCGCACTTTGCTTAAGTGGTCCAAACGGCAACATCGCTTGCTGTCTTTGGCCACGTTGGTTTCACGTCTTCATTCGAACGCTTTGACTGGTGTTTAAAACTGGGCCTCTTTGAGCGCCAAGGACATCAGTCACTGGGTCGCATTGAAGTTGTCTTTGATACAACATGAGCGAAAAATGCCCAATGAACACCCCTTCAACCCCAAGGCTTGCGCGAAAGCCTAACAGCACATGGATGGATCGGCCCGAAAACTTGAAAACATGGAGCCTGCTCACGACTTGGTTCCTGATGTTGAGTGCTTCGCAGCTCTCCTTGGCCCAGGAGCCGTCAAGCAAGGAGAAAACCATTCAGACCATCACCGTGAGCGCAAAATCCTTGAACGAAGGCCTGCTCCTGCCCAGCGTGAAGACGCTCAGTGGGGATGAACTCATTCAAAATCTGGGATCTTCCTTAGGGGAGACCTTGAACAGCCAATTGGGTCTGTCAGCCACGGGCTTTGGTGCGGGTGCGTCAAGACCGATCATTCGAGGCATGGAAGGCTCAAGGGTGCTCGTTTTAGAAAACGGCATGGCCATGAGCGATGTCTCCGGCCTCTCCAACGACCATGCGTTGGCCAACGGCCTGTCTCACACCAAAGAAATTGAAATTTTACGCGGCTCGGCCGCCCTCGTGTACGGCTCTGCCCCGGGTGGCGGCGTCATCAACATCATCAACGACAAAATACTCACTGAGCGACAAGAAGAGCTGAGCATATCGGTTGACTCCAAAATAAGTAGCGTCGATCAAGGCCAATCCCATGGCGTTGAACTGAGCTCGGGCTCGGGCCCCTTGGCGCTGCATTTGGAGGCCACAAAAAATTCAGCCAAAAATTATGCCATTCCCAACTTCAGAGAACTCGGGGGACCTAAAGCCAATTGGGCCATCAATGGCAATGCTCTGGCACAACGTCTTTTGCCCAATTCATTCTCCAACAGCGACACCTTGGGCGCAGGCTTGTCTTTGATCCAAGAGCACGGCTACACAGGGCTTTCCTTTGAACACTTCAACCATCTGTATGGCATTCCTTCCTATGAGGGCTCTCGAATTGACCAAGCCCAACAAAAATTTGACCTTCAGCATGTGTCAAAAAAACCCATGCCTGGCATTGAATCGATCAAGTTCAAGCTCTCCCGTACTCAATACAAACACACTGAAATGAGCGAGGAGTCGGTCGCATCGACCCTCTTCAACAACGACGCCTTGAACGCCAGACTTGAATTCGCCCATGAGCCGATCCATCAGTGGAGAGGCCTCTTGGGCCTGGAAGCGTCCAAAGGTACCCTGTCCGCCATGGACTTGCTCAAAGATAAGCACGCGGCCATTGTGCCGCCAACGCTTTCGACCTCCTTGGCTGGGTTTTGGGTTGAGGAAAAAAAATGGCAAGCCATGTCCATGGATTTAGGACTGCGCTTTGAGAGGAGCCTCAAAAAACCCAATACAAACGCCACTTACAGCGACTCGTTGGGCTCGGATGCAGAGAAGATGCCCGTACTGAACACCAAGGTTTTCAATCTTCTATCCGGCTCCAGTGGGTTGATCTTTGATGTCGCTACAGACCATGCCTTGGGACTGCACTACTCGCTCACCCAAAGGGCACCTGCAACCGATGAGCTTTTCGCCTATGGAGCTCACGACGCCACAGCCACCTTCGACATTGGACAAGCCCACTTGAGGGCCGAAACTGCTCGAAACATTGAACTGAGCCTCATGAAAACCAAAGGCTCCGTGCGCTGGAAAACCAATGTGTTTTACAACAAGATCGATGATTTCATTTACGGCACGCTCTTGGGTCAACGTGATCCACAAAGTGGTTTTGAAATCCGACAGTTCAATCAAGCAGCTGTGACGCAAAAGGGCCTGGAGGCCGAGATCACCTACCGTTGGAACATGGAGGGATCTTCCTTCAGAGGGTTCACAGACACTTCACAAACTCAACTTTTGAACGGACAGTACACCCCCCTTCAAGCGCCTGTCAGAGTGGGGCTGGACTGGGCTTACCGCGAGGGACCTTTGAAGACAGGCGTCTCAGCCAAACACGCCTTTGCACAAAACCACCTCGCCCCATCTGAAGTGGTGCAAACACCTGCCTACACAGATTTAAGTGCCTTTGCGTCCTACCACCAACGATTCAAGGGCGGTGAATTGAACTGGTTCATGATCGCTAAAAACATGCTCAATCAAGATATCCGATATTCAACGACGGTTGAGACCTTGCGCCTTTATGCGCCCCAACCCGGGAGAAACTTGTCTTTGGGTGTAAAGTGGTATTATTAGTGCTTGGTTTTGGTATAAATTTGACTGCGAAACCATCCCAAGTGGGGACCCTAGCTGATCAAATCAAACTTTATTGAGTAATTCAATCATGACCCTCTTCATGGCCTCTATTGAACAAGAGTTGAAAGAAATTGCAGCTGAATCTATCGGCTGGTTGCCCTTGTCACAAGGAGCGTACTTGCACCTCAGTTGTGATGGCAAAGAGGAGCGAGTGATCATCACGGGTGTGCCCGACGCAGGCATGGACGCCGAGAATGTCTTGCTGTTGCTGTGAATTTCTGGCCTGTTTTTGCATTGAACGCTTCAGTCGGGCCTAGATTTCAACCTCTTGCACGTTGTACCTAAAGAGCCACTCGTAGCGTTCTTTGACCCTCTCCTCGCTCCACTCTTTGTTGACATATTCAGCAGCACCCCTCGCATCTGCAAGGGCTGGATTGTGGAATCTTTTGGCGTTGGCGTTGGAGCCGTCGACCACTCTTGAGGTTCGCTCAATTCGCGCTTTCTCATAATGCTCAAGCGCTTGGGGCAAATGGGCGCTGAACTTTTTCAAGGCCCTGGACAAGACATACCCGTCTTCTAAGGCCATGCCAGCACCTTGAGCTAAAAAGGGCAACATGGGATGACAGGCATCTCCCAAAAGAGTGATCGAACCTTTTGTCCAAGACGGCATAGGGTCTCTCACCTTCAGGACCCATTTGTAAGGGGTATCGATGGCTTTGATGAGGGTTTGGATATCCTCATGCCAAGCCTTGAAGTCGTCAAGGCACTCTTGTGTTGAACCCTTTTCCGACCATGATTCAATCTCCCAGCGGTTTCCCTCAATGGCGCCTACAAAGTTCATCAAGGCCCCATTTCTGAGGGGGTATTGCACCACGTGAGCGCCTGGTCCGACCCAATTGGTTGCCACCATCTCGTTCATGTGCGAGGGTAATTTTTTGCAATCGATCACGCCTCGCCAAGCCATGATGCCTGACTGCCTTGCTTCATCATCACCGAAAAGAGTTTTTCTGATGATGGAGTGAACCCCATCGGCACCAATGAGCAAATCACACTCAACGCTTTCATGCCCCTCAAAGGAGAGAGCGACCAACCCATTCTTTTGTTCAACACCGCTGACTTTTGCATTGAGGACAATGCATGTTGGATCAATGGCATGGATTTTTTCAGCCAAGACCCTTTGCAAGTCTGCACGATGAACGGTCAAGTAGGGGTAGCCATACATTGACACAGCAAGAGCGCCCAAATCAAACAAGGGCCATGATTGACCGGTGTTCCATAAGCGAACCCTTTTGCCCTTCGTTTCACTCGCAATGCTTTGCATTTGCGTTTGCAAGCCCAATTGGTACAAAACACCCACAGCATTGGGACCGAGCTGCACACCAGCGCCAAGCTCTTTCAAGACCTTGGCCTGTTCATACACTGTGACCTTGAAACCTTGATTCAACAAAGCCAGTGCGGCTGTCAAACCGCCTAAACCACCACCAACAATAGAAATTCTCATTTTGAAACTCAAAAAAACAAATGGACACTAAGAAATTAAAGAAAGCAAAAGTGTCAGAAACTCCATTGTAAATATTTAAATGTACAGCCCACCAGGGATGCAAAAAGAATCACACGAATCACACTTTGTTTGAAAACGATCAAAGCCAAAAGACTTACCAGGAAAACACACGTCGCAAAAACATTCAATCCAGTAACCAAGCCATCAGGGACCAAAACATGAAGCCCCAAGAAAAAAGCCAAATTCAAGATCACGCCCACAATGGCTGCCGTCATGGCGTTCAAGGGAGCGGTGAGTCTTAACTGTTGATGTGTGGCCTCGATGAACGGGCCCCCAAGAAAAATGAACACAAACGATGGTAAAAAGGTGAACCATGTGACAGTGATCGCAGCAAGAATGCCCGATAACCATTGCATGTCCAGCCCCATGAAAGACTTCGCATAACCGGCCACAAAACCCACAAAGGTGATGACAATGATCAACGGACCGGGTGTCGTTTCACCTAAGGCCAAACCATCCAACATTTGACTTGGTGTGATCCATTCAAATGAAGTGACTGCGCCTTGGTACACATAAGGTAAAACCGCGTACGCTCCCCCAAAAGTCAACAAAGCCGCTTTGGTGAAAAACCAACTCATTTGAGTCAAGATATGGTCTTGCCCCAAACTCCAAACCATCAAAAGGATCGGTACAAGCCACAAGAGCAACCCAATCAAAGCAATTTTAAAAAGCTTGGTTTTGGCTATCAAAGCATGTTCAGGCACTGGCGTATCGTCATCGATGATGGCCCGCTCGGTAGAAATTTTGCTGGACTTGGCATGCGAATTCCAAGAAAAATAACTGGGATTAAAACGCCCACCCCATGCACCTAACAAGGCGGCAACCAACAAAATAAGCGGAAAAGGCGCATCGGCTTGGTTGATTGCCACAAAGGACGCCAGTGCAATCAACATCAAAACCCAGTTTTTAAGGGTTTTGATGCCAATTCGATAAGCCGCTTGAAACACAATGGCACTC
>JBAXNB010000022.1:0-23384 GCA_037134015.1 Betaproteobacteria bacterium
GGTGATGCGCGTGACCGCGTCCAAGAACTCTCGATCGTGGCTGATCATGATCAGCGTCCCAGGGTAGCGTTGAAGCCAACTCTCTAACCACACCAATGCATCTAAATCCAAGTGGTTGGTAGGTTCATCCAACAGCATCAAGTCAGAGGGACACATCAAAGCGCGTGCCAATTGAAGTCGCATGCGCCAACCGCCGGAGAAGCTGTTGACGGGCTTGTCCAGGTCTTGCGTTTTAAAGCCAAGACCCAAGATCAAGGACTGTGCGCGTGACAAGGCGTCGTGAGCGCCAGCATCGCTCAAGGCCATGTAGCTTTCAGCGATGGCCATGCCGTCGTCTGAAAGTTCTGCGATCCTCAGTTGTTCTTGTGCCTGAGCCAGTTTGATATCCGAGGCCAAGACAAACTCACTTGCCGAATCTTCGCTCTCGGGCATGTGTTGCTCAACTTGAGAAAGTCTCCAATGTGCAGGAAACTCGACCTCGCCTTTTTCTTCTTGAAGTTGCCCGTTCAGCAGTGCAAAAAGGGTGGATTTACCTGCGCCATTGCGACCCACCAGTCCAACCTTCTCTCCTGGGTTGATGGTGACGTTCACACCGGACATCAAGGTGCGTACACCTCGTCTTAACTCAACATCTCTTAATACAATCATGGCTTGAAAATTCTCTTTATGAACGCGGTGCGATGGGGTTAAGGTTTTTCAAAATAAGCGGCTAAAGCATGCGCCGAGATGCCGAGCACTTGGTCGTTACCCATTTCAGTGTCAAACGTCATCCAAGGCAAGCTGGGGTAGAGCTTTGAAAGCGTGCCCAATTCATGGCCAACTTCTAGCACCAAAAGCCCTCTTGGGCTCAGGTAGCGATGCATTTGAGGCAAAAGTTGGCGAATCAAATCCATGCCATCTACGCCTGAGCTCAAAGCCAAGGAGGGCTCTCGTTGGTATTCAAGAGGAAGTTCCTTCATGCTTTGAAGCGGTACATAAGGCGGGTTGCAAAGAATCAAATCATAAGGACCCAGTGCAGCCCCTAAGCCGTCACTGATGCGCCACTCAATGCGTCCATTCAAAGCGTGCTTGTTGGCGTTGATCTTGGCCACTTCAAGCGCTGGCTCAGAGATATCAAGCCCTTCAAGTTTGGCCTTAGGCCAATAGAGGGCCGATAAGACAGCCAAACTCCCATTGCCCGTACAAAGATCCAAGATTTGATCGGGCTCAAAGCCGAGAATGAATTCAAGGCTCCCCGAGCACAAGACCTCAGCGATCAAGCTTCTTGGAACAATCGCTCTTTCATCGACATAGAACGGCACGCCTTGGAGCCAAGCCTCTTGGGTCAAGTAGGCCAATGGTTTTCTGCTTTGAATGCGTTCTTGGGTCAGTTTGAGAACGCTATGGATGTGTTCATCGCTAAGGTTTTGGTATGCAGGCGTGTCTGAGCTGAGCGCTCTGGCATCGCTGTCCAGTGGCAGCCCCAAGCACCAAAAGACCAGCCAATGAGCTTCATCAAAGGTGTTCAGTGTGCCGTGTCCTGTGTGCACTTGTGAGGTGTCCAGGGCCTCTTGGACTTGCTCAATGAGCGCCAAAAGGTTCATGTTTGTCTTTGTCGATGCGGCTTGTCAAGCGTCAAATGGATTTGAAGTCTTTTGAGAATTTGCAAATAGACCGCCTTCAAGCGCTCGAGTTCAGCAACTTCAATGTGCTCGTCGACTTTATGGATCGTGGCATTCGGTGGACCGAGTTCGATGACTTCTTTGCAAATTTGTGAAATAAACCGCCCGTCACTTGTTCCTCCGGTGGTGGAGAGTGCGGCCTCTTGCCCGTTGACGGTCTTGATGGCGTCTTGCACCAAGCTCACAAATTCGCCCGGTGGGGTGATGAATGGCAGGCCACCCAAGGTCCATTGGAGAGAGTATTCGAGGCCATGGTGATCAAGAACCGACTTCAAGCGCTGCTGCAAGCTGTCAACGCTCGATTCTGTACAAAATCTAAAATTGAAATCAATCACGCACTCACCGGGGATGACGTTGGAGGCACCCGTGCCTGCATGGATGTTGCTGATCTGCCAAGTTGTGGGCTGGAAAAAAGCATTGCCCTCATCCCATTGAATCGATACCAATTCGGTCAAAGCTGGGGTGACCAAATGAATGGGATTTTTGGCCAACTGAGGATAAGCGATGTGACCTTGAACGCCTTTGGCAATCAGCTTGCCACTGAGCGTGCCGCGACGCCCATTTTTGATCATGTCTCCTGTGGTCTTGATCGAAGTGGGTTCACCCACGATGCACCAATCAAGGCGTTGGCCCCGCGCCTTTAAGGCGTTGCAAACGACCACCGTGCCATCGGTGGCAGGTCCTTCCTCGTCAGAGGTCAGTAAAAAAGACAGCGCAAAAGCCGGTGAGGGTTCGAGGGCTAGAAACTCTTCACAGGCCACCACCATGGCTGCGAGCGAGGACTTCATGTCACTGGTGCCACGGCCATACAATTTACCCGCTCGGTGTGAAGGCGTGAAGGGGTCGCTGGACCAATTTTTTAGCGGTCCAGTGGGCACCACGTCGGTGTGGCCTGCAAAAAGCAACACTGGCGCATCCTCTTCCATCGGTGTGTTTGTTTTCTTGAGCGCAAACATGTTTTTGACCCTGAAGGTCTCAGGGCCACTTGGCATGCTTTCGCATTCAAAGCCCAAGGCGCTCAGACGCTCGCCCAAAATGGCTTGGCAATTGGCATCCTCAGGCGTCACGGAAACCTCGGCAATGAGTTGCTCGGTGAGTTGCAATGTGTTGCTCATAAAAGAATTCTTGATGGATGGAGTGTGAACACTTGGCGAAAAACGCTCAATGGATCAGATGAGGAGTCGGGTGAGTGAAGTTGTGGTGTTGCCCTGATAGGGCAAATAACAAATCAGTCTCTCAAGAGATCGTTCAAGCTGGTTTTGGCACGTGTTTGAGCGTCCACGCGTTTGACAATCACTGCGCAGTAGAGACTGTACTTCCCATCCGCTGAGGGCAAGCTGCCAGACACCACAACAGAGCCCGAGGGGACGCGGCCATAACTCACCTCGCCCGTTGCTCGGTCGTAAATTTTGGTGCTTTGTCCAATGTACACGCCCATGGAGATGACGGAATTTTCTTCTACGATGACGCCCTCCACAATTTCACTTCTGGCGCCAATGAAGCAGTTGTCTTCGATGATGGTGGGATTGGCTTGCAAGGGCTCCAAAACGCCACCCAAGCCGACACCGCCAGAGAGATGTACATTTTTACCGACCTGTGCACAAGAGCCAACCGTGGCCCAAGTGTCGACCATGGTGCCTTCGTCCACATAAGCGCCAATGTTGACATAACTTGGCATCAAGATGGCACCTTTAGCAATGTATGAACCACGGCGAGCCACCGCTGGGGGGACCACACGAACGCCACTTTGCTTCATTTCTTCGTCGCTCAAGTTGGAGAACTTGGTTTTGACCTTGTCATAAAAGCCCAAATCGCCAGCGTGAATCATGTGGTTGTCGTGCAATCTAAAACTGAGCAACACGGCTTTCTTGATCCATTGGTGGGTCTGCCATTGCCCCATGGCTTGCTTGGTGGCAACACGCAATCTGCCCTTGTTGAGTTCACCAATCACGTGTTCAACGGCCTCTAAAATCTCCTTGGAGGCTGCGTTGGGGCTCAGTTGAGCGCGATCTTCCCAGGCTTGGTTGATGATGTTTTCGAGTGAAGTGTTGGATGAAGTCATGTGAGTTAAAGGTCAACGGAGGGTTAAAGAAGTTGGTGAGATAAAAAGGAGAGGTCTTGGGGGCGGTCAATGAAGTGAAAATTCATCAACCGCTTAAATGTAAAACAAACCGAGTCTGATCATGGCTTGGGGGCAAGGTAATGTTGGGTGAAATCAACAATGCGTTGAGCCGCCTCCAAGCATTCATCGGTTTCGGCCACCAAGGCCATGCGGATGCAACCCCTTCCTGGGTTGTGGCCAGCCACTTCGCGTGCCAAGTAACTGCCTGGTAAAACGGTCACGTTGTATTGTCTGAGCAATTCACGGGCAAAGTCTTCGTCATCACCGCCAGGCACCTTGGCCCAAAGGTAAAAGCCAGCATCTGGAAGAGCCAACTCTAAAACACTTTGCAGCAAAGGGGTGACCGCTGCAAATTTGAGTTGGTATTTCAAACGATTTTCGACGACATGCGTCTCATCGGACCATGCCGCGATGCTTGCTTGTTGAACCATACCGCTCATCGCACTGCCATGGTAAGTTCTGTAGAGTAGAAATTTTTGGATGATTTCGCTGTCACCCGCAACAAAACCACTCCTGAGTCCAGGCATGTTGCTTCTCTTGGACAGTGAGGTGAAAGCGATTAAATTTTTAAAGTCCGGTCGTCCTAAGGCCTTTGATGCTTCTAGCGAGCCAAGCGGAGCTTCAGGGCGGAAGTAAATTTCGCTGTAACACTCGTCGGAGGCAATCACAAAGCCGTGCTTATCACTCAACTCAAAAAGTGTCTGCCATTCCGACAATGGTACGACTGCACCTGTTGGGTTGCCAGGAGAACACACGAAAAGCAGTTGTGTTTGAGCCCATACATCGGACGGCACGCTTTGCCAATCCATGGCGAAATTCTTGCTTTCCAGGGAAGGGACATAGTAGGGTTGCGCTCCCGCCAAAATGGCCGCACCTTCGTAGATTTGATAAAAGGGATTTGGACAAACCACGAAGGGCTTGGCGTTGTGCAATTGAACCTTGGCGTTCAAGTGTCCTTTGGGGTTGACCACGGTTTGGGCAATGGCAAACAAAGCCTCTCTGGAGCCGTTGACAGGCAGGATCTGTGTGGCAGGATTGAGGTCAAGCTTGTAGCGCCCGCTTAGCCACCGGCTTAAAGCTTGTCTGAAGTTCAAGTCGCCCGCAGTTGGGGGGTAGGTGGCCAACGCCGAGAAACCCGCCAACAGGTGGTCCTTGAGCCACTCGGGGGTGGGGTGCTTGGGCTCTCCAATGCCTAAACTGATCGCGCGCAAGTTCTGTGTGGGTGTGACACTAGAAAATAGGGCTTTTAGGCGTTCAAACGGGTAGGGCTGAAGTTGTTGGAGCAAGGGATTCATGGCTGTGTATTATCTCTCCTAAATCACAACTTCTTCACGCGACCCTTGAGAAACCAGCCAAGTGCGCTGAGCCTTCGGCTCGAAGGCTCAAAGGGCTTGGTAAGCGGACCCAGGACGTTCCAACTTAACTCGGCTTTGCTCGGCGCAATTTAAATCTTTTGTGTTAGTTTAATCGGGCCAAAAGTCCTGTTTTAAGCCGATTGAGGTGCTGACTTCGAGGATAATAAGCCTCCCAGTTCAATTGAGATCATGAGAAAATGAGCAAGCGTTTTCTGGGCGTTTTCGTGTTTCGAGCTTAAAGGTTTTCGGTGCGTCTAACAAATATCAAGCTTTCAGGTTTCAAATCATTTGCTGATTCCACTCAGTTGATGTTGCCAGGTCAACTCGTTGGCGTTGTCGGCCCCAATGGTTGTGGAAAATCAAACATCATGGACGCCGTGAGGTGGGTCCTTGGTGAGAGTCGCGCAAGCGAGCTGCGTGGCGAGTCGATGCAAGATGTGATTTTTAACGGCACGACCACCAGAAAGGCGGCGTCCAGATCCAGCGTGGAGTTGGTGTTTGACAACGCCGACCACAGGGCTGGAGGGCAATGGAGTCAATTTGCAGAGATCGCTGTCAAGCGAGTTTTGACGCGGGATGGATCGAGCAGTTACTATTTGAACAACCAGCCTGTCAGAAGACGCGATGTGCAAGACGTCTTTCTTGGCACCGGTCTGGGTCCTCGCGCCTATGCCATCATTGGTCAAGGCACGATCAGCCGAATCATTGAATCCAAGCCCGAAGAGTTGAGGCTTTTCTTAGAAGAGGCCGCAGGCGTTTCAAAATACAAAGAACGTCGACGCGAGACCGAAAACAGGCTTTCTGATACGCGAGAAAATCTCACCCGCGTGGAGGACATCTTGCGTGAACTCAATGCGCAAATTGAGAGGTTGGACCAACAAGCCTTGGTGGCCCAAAAATACAACACCTTGCACAGTGACGTGACCAAAAAGCAGCAGCAACTTTGGTGGCTCAAATGGACGGAAGCCAAGCTCGCCCAAGAACAGTACACGCTGGATATTCAAAAATCCAACACCGATTACGAGTCCAAAGTGGCTGATTTGAGGCATGTGGAGTCTGAGATTGAAACCCTCAGGCAAGCGCATTACGCTGGTGGCGATGAGGTCAATCAGGCCCAAGGCAAGTTGTACGATGCCAGTGCAGAGGTAGGGCGCATAGAAGCGGAGATTCGGTTTTTGCTGGATGCAAGACAAAAGGCGCAGGCTCGTTTGCTTGTCTTGGATGAACAAGCGCGTCAATGGACTCATCGAGAGCAAGAGGCTGTGCAAGAAAAAGCCGCACTGGTTGAGAAATTAAAAGATCAAGAGGGGATTGCACTTGGTCTTGAGGAGAAGGCGCGCATTCTTAAAGTCAGTTTACCTGAGCTTGAACAAAAGGCACTTGAGAACCAAAACAAAAGCGCTGAGCAGCAGCAATCCGTCATACAACTGCAGCAGCAAATCCAAGTCTTGGCAGCCGAGCAAAGAAGTGTGGACGATCAACTTGCGCAATTGAACGCCAGGCGTGAGCGGTTCAATCAAGATCTTTTGGCCATCCAGGCCCCTGACCCAGCGCGTCTTGAAGGTGTTCAAGCGCAATGGGTGTTGGCCAATGTTCAAGCCCAAGAGGCCCAGGAGCGTTTGACCCAACTCCAAGAGCTGTTACCTGGACTTGAGGCACAAAGAAAAGCCGCCCAGCAGTCGGTCAACGACGAATCCTCCAAGCAGGCGGACTTGTCTGCCAAGGTCGAAGCCTTGAAGACGCTTCAATCCAATGTTTTAGAAAATGGTCGATTAAAACCTTGGTTGAACAAGCATGGCTTGGACGGCCTCAGTGCATTGTGGTCTCAATTGCAGGTCCAAGAGGGCTGGGAGACCGCTGTTGAGTCGGCGCTCAGAGAGCGAATGGGCTCTTACCAGGTGACACGTTTAGAAAGCGTTCAGTCGTTTGATCAAGATCCGCCCCCAGTGAAGGTCGTGTTTCATGAGTTGCCCCATGCCAAGACGGTCTCGTCCGATTCCAAGCTTTCAAGGCTGATGGACAAGATCCATTGCACCGACAGTGCAATGAACGCCTTGTTGTCGAATTGGTTAAAGGGAGCCTACACAGCCGAGAGCTTGTCGCAGGCTTTTTCTGTGCGCAGCCAATTTGGTTTGAGCGAGTCGGAGTGGATCTACACCTCCAAGGGCCATGTTGTGGGTGCGCAAAGCATTTTGTTTTATGCCGCTGACCACGAGCAAGCTGGGGTTCTAGAGCGTGCTCAATTGATTGAAAATTTAGACAAGCAACTCAAAGCACAGCAGTTGATGCTTGAACAAGCGCAAGGCGATTTGGTACGTTCAGAGGCCGCTTACGCCCGTGCAACGCAAGATTTGGAGGGTGCTCGCACTCAAACCATGGCGGCGCAAAAGAAGGCCCACGATGTTCAAGTTGAGTCCATCGCGGTGGCTCAATTGATGGATCAGACCCGCCAAAGAAGTGAACAAATCATGTCGGATCTGGAGGAAAACACATCTTCAAGTGATCGATTGCAGGCTCGCAAAGCAGAATTTGAGATCAAGTTTGAGGCCCTGGACATGCAACTGGCCGATCAGCAAGAAAGGCATGCTCAGTTGCAAGCGCATGTGAGCGCAGCCAATGACTTGCTTTCAAGGGCCAAAGAAGACCTTCGGTCCATGGAGCGTCAACAGCAAGAGGCTGCTTTCTCATTGAGAAGTCTGTCCACGAGAGATGCCGAATTGGACCGGGTGATCCAAACGGCAACTGAGCAAGTCAGGTCCGTTGAGCAAGAAAAAAATCAGTTGCACGAAGAGCTTGAGACTCTCAATGAGAAAAAACTTCAAGAGGGTCTTCAAGCCGCTTTGGCCACCAAGCTCGAACGCGAGCAGGCCTTGGCTGCCAAGCGAAGCGTGTACGATGACTTGACGGCCAAACTCAGAGCAAGTGATGAGAGGCGTTTGCAGTTTGAGCGAGCCTTGGAGCCCTTGCGTCAAAAAATGCAAGATTTGCAACTGAAAGCGCAAGCCGCCCAAATTGGGGTGGAGCAGTACCTCACGCTCTTGAACGAGGCACAAGCAGATTTATCAGCCGTTGAGCAAGGTGTACAAGAGGGTGCTGTTAAATTGGCTGGATTGTCCAGTGAAATTGACCATTTACAGCGCGAGATCCAACTCTTGGGTGCCGTGAACTTGGCCGCTCTAGAAGAGCTGAAGCACGCTCAGGAGAGAAAGACCTTTTTGGATGATCAAACGGCCGACTTGACGGAAGCTATGCTGACCTTAGAGGCTGCCATCAAGAAGATCGATGCTGAGACGCGTGACTTGCTCGGCTCGACTTTTAAGATTGTCAATGAGCATTTTGGGCGCATGTTTCCGGAGCTCTTTGGTGGAGGCACTGCCAAATTGGTGATGACGGGTGAGGAGATTTTGGACTCTGGTGTGCAAGTGTATGCGCAACCCCCAGGAAAGAAAAATCAAACCATTTATTTGCTCTCTGGCGGAGAAAAAGCCTTGACGGCCATTGCATTGGTATTTGCCATTTTCCAATTGAATCCCGCACCGTTTTGTTTGCTCGATGAGGTGGACGCACCTTTGGACGATGCCAACACAGAGCGCTATTGCAAACTTGTGGCGGCCATGTCCAAAGAGACGCAGTTTTTATTCATTTCACACAACAAGATTGCCATGGAGATGGCTGAGCAACTGATCGGTGTCACCATGCAGGAGCAAGGGGTCTCTAGGATTGTGGCCGTTGATATGGTCTCTGCCATTTCGATGGTTGAAGCCGCTTAAAGCTCCTTGGTGCATGTGTAAAAATTCTCTCCTTCAATGAGCACACTACAAATTACTTTGGCGATCATTGGAGGTCTGGTGTTGGCCGTGGTGGTTGCGCAAGGAGCCTGGTTATCCAGACAAAATAAACCCATGCAAGCAGACCCCAAGGCCAAGGGTGCTCCAACGGGTGTGTCTTCAGAGCGAACTGAGCCCACCTTGGATGGTGAAAAGCCTGAGCATCCAACAAGAACGCTTGAGGGCGGAGAACAAGATCACTTTGGTGCATCGCATGAAGCTGCGCACAACGCCAACGTCATGCCCCCTGATCCTTTGGCTGGCTCGCGCCATGACCCGGGACAGGTTCAAGCTCAAGCGCTTGAAAGTGAAGAGGGCATGGATTTTGAAGTCTCGCAGTCCCTGGTTCAATCGGAGCGCCGCTATGCCCTTGATGCTTTGATCGATGTGATCGCCAACATTGAATTGGACAGCGTGGTCTTTGGTGAGGCCGCGCTTGCGGCCCTGCCACCCAGCAGGCGAATTGGCAGCAAGCCCTTTGTCATTGAGGGCTTGCATGCGCATCGGGGAGAGTGGGAGAGCATCAAAGCGGGGCAACGTTACAGCGCTTTTCAAGCAGGTGTTCAATTGGCCAACCGCTTGGGTGCTTTGAACGAAATTGAATTCTCAGAGTTTGTCATGAAGACCCAACGTTTTGCAGATGCCATGGGTGGTGAGGCCGAGTTCACCGACATGATGCAAGAGGTGGCTCGGGCGAGAGAGTTGGATCAATTTGCCAGTGAACATGATGCGCAATTGATTTTCCAAATTCACGCTCAACGTCTTGCATGGAGCCCTGGTTTTGTGCAACAACATGCGTCTCAGTTGGGGTTTGTGGCTGGCGTGATTCCTGGGCGAATGGTGATTCCTGCCAAGGCACTTGGTTTGCCACCGATCTTGGGCTTGAGTTTTGATACGCAAGCCGCCCTGGCTGATGACCCTTCCACCTCGGCCATCAGGCTTTTGAGTTTGACCTTGGATGTGCCCCAGGTCGAACAAAGCGATGAGCCCTTTAGAAGAATGTGGTACGTGGCCCAAGAGTTGTCCAAAGACATGGAGGGCACCATCATGGATGACCAGGGCTATGTTTTAAGTTCAACTGCACTTGGCAACATTGAACAAGACTTGCTCTCGCTCTATCAGGTCTTGGCTTCGAGGGATTTGGCTGCAGGGTCCGCTCAAGCCAGGCGGCTTTTCAGTTGATTGCGCTGCCATAGAGCTTAGAGCCCTGCACGAATGGCACTTGGTACAACAAAGGCTTGGTTGACTTGGCGCAAAAGTACATGCCCAAGTGCGAGCGATGTGATCGCTTTCTTATTTTAATCGACCCTCAATTCGTTTATGCCTATGAAAACTGACGCTGCCGATCTGACCCAAGAGGTACAAGCGCACTATGATGACCTGAGGGCTCAACTCGCAGAGCATGCGCACCGCTACTATGTTTTGGATGAGCCCAGTATTGCCGATGCGCAGTACGATGTGCTCTACCAAAGTCTTGAAAAATTAGAGGCTCAATTCCCACAGTTGATGACCATGGACTCACCCACGCAACGCGTTGGGGGAGCGGTGTTGGACACGTTTCGATCTGTCGAGCATGGGCAAGCCATGCTGAGCATACGTACAGAGACCGATACCACGCCACAAGGTGCCGTGTCTTTTGACGAGCGCATGAGAAAGGAGTTGTCTTTGGGTGACGCGCATCCTCCTGTTGAGTATGTGGCAGAACTGAAGTTCGATGGTTTGGCCATGAACTTGACTTACTTCAAGGGCGTGCTGGTCAGAGCGGCTACCCGAGGAGATGGGCTCTTTGGAGAAGAAGTCACTCAAAATATTCGCACCATTCGTCAAATACCCCTGAAGCTCAAAACCCTTGGCACGCTGAGCGTACCGCAGTGGTTGGAGGTCAGGGGCGAGGTGTACATGGGGCGTGCTGATTTTGAGGCTTTGAACGAGCGTCAGCGTTTGAAGATTGCACAAGGCCTTAAAAATGAAAAAACCTTTGTCAACCCCAGAAACGCAGCCGCAGGTGCTGTGCGACAACTCGATTCAAAAATTGCTGCGCAAAGACCTTTGAGCTTTTTTGCCTATGGTGTGGGTGTGGTTCTCAATCCAGAGGTGGATTCAAACACCTCGCTGTTGAGTTCAGCCCACCCATCCGTTGCTGAAGAAGCTTTGGGCGACGACTGGGCCATCCCCAAAGCCAGTTCCTCCAATCAGTCACTGATGAGCTTGGGGATCAAGGACCACTTCAGTTTGTTGCAAGCACTGAAGGCTTGGGGCTTGCCTGTGGCGGATCAAGCCACTGTTGTTCTAGGTGCTGAGGGCTTGGTTCAGTTTCACCAAGCCATGGGCGTGGCCCGTGCACACCTGCCCTTTGACATCGACGGCGTTGTCTACAAAGTCAATCGACTGGATTGGCAGATGCGTTTGGGGTTCGTGACACGAGAGCCAAGATGGGCCGTCGCTCACAAGTACCCAGCCCAAGAGCAAATGACCACAGTGATAGACATTGATGTGCAAGTGGGTCGGACAGGAAAACTCACCCCCGTGGCCAAATTAAAGCCGGTTTTTGTGGGGGGTGTGACGGTGACCAACGCCACCTTGCACAATGAACTCGAAGCCACCCGCAAAGATGTGCGTATCGGAGACACCGTCATCGTCAGGCGCGCAGGTGATGTGATCCCAGAAGTCGTTGGCGTGGTGATAGAAGACAGGCAGGCCCAAAGTGTTCCCTTCAAGATGCCTTTGCATTGCCCCGTGTGCGGTAGTTTGGCCGTCAAAGAGGCCCTTGAGGCCGATCATCGTTGCTCAGGCGGCTTCTTGTGCAGTGCCCAAAGAAAGCAGGCCATTTGGCACTTCGCATCAAAACGAGCCATGGACATTGAAGATTTGGGAGAAAAACTCATTGACCAATTGGTCGACACAAAATCGATTCAAAGTGTGGCCGATTTGTACCGTCTGGATTTGAGCTCTTTGGTGAGTTTGGAGCGAATGGCTCAAAAGTCAGCCAGCAATGTCCTGGCCTCGATCGAGGCCTCTAAGAAGACCACACTCTCCAGGTTTCTTTATGCTCTTGGTATTCGGCACGTGGGTGAAAGCACGGCCAAGGACTTGGCCATGCACTTTGGTGAGCTCGACAGGATCCGAGCTGCTAGCGAGGAGGAGTTGCTGCAGGTCAATGACGTCGGTCCTGTGGTCGCAAAAAGTGTTCGCGAGTTCTTTGCTCTGAGCTACCACTCGGACTTGATTGAGCAGTTGCAAGTCTTGGGTGTTCATTGGCCAAAGATACAGGCACAAGCGGACACGGAGCTTCCTTTGCTCGGACAAACCTATGTGATCACGGGGACATTGGCTCGTTTCGCACGGGACGATGCCAAGGCCGCTTTGGAGCGATTGGGCGCCAAGGTGAGCGGGAGTGTCAGTAAAAAAACGACGGCATTGATTGCTGGCCTTGAGGCGGGCAGCAAATTGGACAAAGCCATCGCCCTAGAGGTCAAAGTGCTTGATGAAGAGGCCTTTGTGGCCTTGCTTCAAGCACACGCCGCTTAAGGCACTGAGGTCCAGTTCATTTTTTCGTCTTCTAACTACGAGGTGCAAGATGGCAATCAGAGACATTCTTAAAATGGGCGATCCTAGACTTTTAAGGCGGGCCAAGCCGGTTGAGGAATTTGACACCGAGGCTCTACATACCTTGGTCCTTGATATGCAAGAGACCATGCACGCAGCTCTTGGCGTGGGCATTGCAGCACCTCAAATAGGGGAGGATCTACAGGTGGTGATCTTTGGCACGGGTCAACCCAGTGTGCGCTACCCTCAAGCCCCCATCATTCCAAAAACGGTGTTGATCAATCCCGTGCTCCAGCCCCTGTCAGAAGGCTCGGAAGATGGGTGGGAAGGGTGTTTATCGGTCCCAGGTATGAGGGGTTTGGTGCCTAGATACACCCACATGAAGTACTCAGGCTTTGACCTCAAGGGCCAGTACCTTGAGCGCGAAGTCTCTGGCTTTCACGCACGCGTGATCCAGCATGAATGCGATCATCTCTTGGGTATTTTGTATCCCATGAGAATCAAGGACATGACTCAGTTTGGATTTGCTGAGGTTTTATTCCCTGAGTTGAATCCGGATACAGACGATTGAAGCCTTCCTGTAAAACTCAAGAAAGAGGTGACCGAAGCTTGGGCATTTTCTTCTTGAATCAAGTGCCCAGTATTTTCAAGCACCTGAGTTTGCGCCATTGGCATCTCGCGTTCATACTCGCCCAAATTGCTCTTTGGGATGAACCTGTCTTGATCACCCCATAAAATCAAGGTCGGCACTTGAATCGAGCCAAGTGTGGCCCGAGGATCGATGCTCATGCTTTGCTGCATGCGTTCAAGCATGCTGTCTCTCACGCCTGGAGCCAGTAGCATGTCATGGTAACGGCTTAAGGTTTGCTCGGTCATCAGGCCTGGGTCAGCAAAGGCACTTTCAAGGACCGCTCTCACAACCCATTTGGGCAATGCGAAACGCATCAGTCCAACATAAAAGGGCGTGTTGTAGGTTTGACTGGGTACAAATCCAACGCCAGCTTGGCGTGTTTGTTCCGCTTCGCTTGAAAAGCCCTCAGGGCTCAAGAGCACCAAGTGGCTGACTTTTTCTGGGTGTTTTGCTGCGTAACGCCAAGCCATGCGACCACCCAAGGCGTGTCCTCCAAGCATGAAGGACCCCAGTTTTTTGGCTTCGATGAACTGCTCAAGGCGACGCAAATCCGCTTCATCAGAATAGTCATGGGAAGTCGGTGCACTGCTCAAGCCCAATCCAGGTAAATCAAACCGGACAATTCTGAGTTGAGGCTTCAACAATCGAGTCCATTCGTCCCAGGTCTGAAGACTTGAACCTAAACCATGGATCAAGAGCAAAGTGGGTGCATCGGCGTTCGTGGGGTTTGTATCTTCGGCAAAGATCAAAGACTCTGGGGTTTGAATCAGTTGGCTTTGCGGTGTTTCATAAAAAGCTTTTAAGCGCTCAAATGACAGATCGGGTGTCCATAAAAGCAAACCCGCTAATACCATGATCATGGAGAAGATGATGGGCATGTAAAGTCTCTTGGGTGCGTTTGGGGTTGAAGTGGGCAGGGGAAGGTGTGTGCTCTTGGTGTTTGCCCCTTTTTTTGAAGCGGGATCGGCCTTCTAAAGCCATGGTGATTTGCCTCAAGACTCGATGGACAATATTCTAACTAAAAATGATAACGGGTGTTTTAGGTTCAATCAGATGAGGGATTGGACAGCTTTTTCAAGTCGACGGTCTGCAGGAGCCTTTGATCACCTAATCGCACTGTTTCGAGCTTCATGGGGCTTGGGTGGTGCGATAATCAACCCAGTTGGTGGTGCTGGACCTTTCTGAAGGGACTTCACCTCTTTAGTTCTTGATATTCATTTTTTATTGTTCTTCATGACCGATCACCTCAAGGTTGTACAAACCTTCAATCCCCACCCGACAAAACCCAGCCTTGTCTTGCCCAAAGGCGCATGCGATGCACATGTTCATGTTTTTGGGCCAAGGGCAGTGTTTCCCTTTGACCCAGATCGGCAATCGACGCCCCAAGACGCACCCAAAGAAGTGCTCTTTAAATGGCATCAAGAAATGGGCATTGAGCGATGTGTCATTGTTCAATCCATGGTGCATGCCTTGGACAATCGGGTGGTTGAAGATGCCATCAAAGCGGGTGGGGGTAATTATTTGGGGGTGGCCTTGCTGTCCGTCCATGTGTCTGATGCAGAGCTCGAAAGATTGGCAGGTATTGGGTTCAAGGGTGTACGCTTTAACTTCATGAAGCACCTGGGAGGGGCCAGTGGTGAGCAGGGTGTTCAACGCTTGAAGGATATCCTTGCGCTGACGCCAAGGCTTAGATCGGTTGGTATGCATTTGCAAGTTCACTTCGAGAGTTCTTTGATCCACGAACTCTCCAAATCCTTGGCCCAAAGTGCGGTGCCTGTGGTGATCGATCACATGGCGCGGGTCGATGCAAAATTAGGTGAACAGCATGCAGATTTTGCGGCCTTGTTGGAGATGCTGAACAACCCTCTTTTTCATGTCAAAGTCAGTGGCATTGACCGCATTGATCAAAGTGTGCCATTTGACGATCCGTCTCGGCCTTATTTCAGAGGTATTGCCTTGGCCCGCAAACTGGTGGACTCATTTTCTGATCAATGTGTATGGGGCTCGGATTGGCCGCATCCCAACCACACCCATGTTCCTGATGATGGTGTGCTGGTTCAAGCCCTCTCTCTCATTGCCACTGAGCCTTCTTTGATGCAAAAAGTATTGGTCGACAATCCAAAGCGTTTGTACGGATTCAAGTAAATCCTGGTTCAAAGAGTTGAGCTTGTAAGTGGGCCCTTGATGGGGTCAAGTTTTTTAAATTGAAACCCTGAGTATTTTTTTGAAAGAAGCTATTGATGATCAGCGAAATGAAAAGCAATTTGAGCATGACGCCTAAAGAAAACCAACGTCTAGACGGACGGGTGGTCTTTATCACTGGGGCGGGTTCTGTGGGAGAGGGCTGGGGCAACGGTCGATCCATTGCTGTGAGGTTCGCACAAGAAGGGGCGAAGGTCTTCGGGGTGGATTTGCACGAAGAACGCATGAAGCAGACAAAAGAGTTGATCGAGTCGTTTGGGGGGATATTTGTCGGCGAATCTTGTGATGTGATGTCCTCCGAGTCCATTTCACAGGCTGTGCAAAAATGTGTCGCTACGTTTGGACGAATTGATGTTCTGGTCAACAATGTGGGTGGGTCTGCCAAAGGAGGTCCTGTGGAGATGAGCGAGGACATCTGGGATACGCAAGTCGATTACAACCTCAAGAGTGTCTTCTTGACCTGTAAACATGTCTTGCCCCACATGATCAAGCACCAAAGTGGTTCGGTGATCAGCATGGCCTCTACTTCTGGCACCCGCTGGACGGGCTCGGCTCAAATTGCCTATGCGGCTACAAAAGCGGGCATCATTCAAATGTCAAAAGTTCTGGCCGTTCAATACGCAAAGCAAAGCATTCGTTTTAACACGGTGGTCCCAGGACAGTTGCATACCCCTATGGTCGAGGTAAGGCTTGCTGGGCAACGCTCTGGGGGAGATGTGCAAGCCTTGTTGGACCAAAGGCAGTCTAGAATTCCATTGCCTTTTATGGGCGACGGTCGAGACAGTGCCAATGCAGCGCTCTTTTTTGCTTGTGACGAATCTCGCTTCGTGACGGGCACGGAGATCGTGGTCGATGGCGGAATGTCTGCACGTTGTGATTGAGGACCCTATCTTGCGCAATTCTTTTAACTAACTCAACTTTTTTTATACCATGCGAATCCAACCCGTGACCCCAGGTACCCGTCCCGAACTCAAAGAACAAGAGGCGCAAATTTTGGCCCAAAGAGGGCGAATTTCTCACTTGTACCAAGCACTGTTGAACAGCCCCCCCATCGCTCATGGGTGGGAGCAAATGCTCTCAGCCGTCAGAAACAGAAGCTCTTTGGATGACGCATTGAAAGAATTGGTCATTTTAAGAGTGGCAGTCTTGAACAAAGCGCCTTACGAATTTGAAGCCCATGCGCCCATTGCGCTCAAAGCAGGCTTGACACAAGAAGCCATTGACCAATTAAAAAAGACTCCTTTTGAGAGCAACCACGCATCGATCAACTCTACAGCGCATTTGTACACGGCCAAGCAAGTGTTGGCGCTCAAACTCACCGACACCATGACCAAAGAGATCACCGTGGGCGATGAGTTGTATGGTCACATCAAAGAACACTTCAACGATCAGCAACAGGTGGACTTGGTTGCGACTGTGGCGGCCTACAACATGGTTTCTAGGTTTTTAGAAGCGCTACAAATCGGGCATTGAAAAAAGGGCCGAAGATGAGTTCTGCTCTCCAAGAAGACGCGTCCACAACACACGTTGTGTTGATTCGGGTAACGCTGAGCTTGGAGAGTTCGATAGAACGTGATGTTGGTCCTCATGCATCGCTTGAAAAAAATGTTGATGAAAGGCTTGGGTCTGTATCAAGGAATTTTGTTCACCAAGTGCATGAACGTTTGCCCTCCTTAACAGGCCATTCCTCGGTGCTGGGGTTGGAGCATTGCGTTTTTAGGCAAGAAGCATCCCAAGTGCATGGCCACTTTTACTTGTCTTTGAGTCAACCCGCTGTGATTGAAGAGAGGGCGATGAAAGAAGCAAAACATGTTCTTGGTGCATGCTTAAAAAAAGCCTTGCTCCTTGAAGTCGAAGCGCATGAACAAGCGATTGATTTGACGCATTTTGAGTTGTCACGGCTAAGTCAAATTTCTGACTTAAGAGGACATGCCTCATCAGAAAAACCGAAGATTCACTATGTGGTGCAGACGGATGTGGAGAGGGGTTGGGAGCTTGAAATCGATCGATGGTATGCGCAAGAGCATTTGCCTGGTTTGGCCAGCGTGCCGGGCTGTGTGTTTGCTAAGCGCTACGTGAACCTTGACGAAGGGCCCAAGTCATTTGCTTGCTATGGCTTGCTGAGTCAAGAAACCTTGAGCAGCCAAGAGTGGCTTGCTGTGCGAGCCACGAAGTGGGCCAGCCAGGCCAGACCACATTTCATCAACACCCGAAGGGACATCTTCTGCCACGTTTTGGCAAAGAGTTGAAAGCGATAGAGACTTAAGTATCGGGCTGTGCGCGTTGAAAACAAGGGCGTGATGCAAAACCTACCTTGCCACGCCGCCCCTCAAGCAAACCCCATCCAACTTGTCAAAGTTTTCAGGCGAGTTTGACCGCCTTGATCATGGCCTTGGAGAGACTGCTGAGGTATCGATCCCCGGTTTTTGTGATACCAATGAATTTTGTACGGCGGTTGTCGCCTTCAAATTTGAGCTCCACCAAATTGGCTTGAAGCAAGGTATCGAGCTTGCGATGAATGGTCGCAGGTGAGGCGATGTGATTCAATGCCATCAAGTCGGAAACTGTGAGAGGCGTTTCTTTGAAGTGCTTGATAGCGATTTCATCCAAAAGCAATTTGGCCTCTGGATCGATGGAGATGCTTTCTTTAGCAGACAAGCCTTTTAGAACTTCTAAAAAACGAATATATTCGTGTGACATGATGTTGATTTAATATTTGATTGAGGCTATTTTATTACAGTTTATCGAGTTGATCAATTTTTTTTTGTATATAGGGTATTTTCACAATTGCTTTTAGTGCAAATGCACCAAGGATGACGCCATTGATGTCCCCTAAGATCATTTCAAAAAATTGCAATTGCCAAATGAGTGAATTGGGATCCATCAAGACCCAAACGAGATGGTGTACCAAGGCATTCGCAAACGAATAAATCAGACCCAAGATCAATAAATCTTTGGTGATTTTGGGGTCTACACTCCTGTTGCCGTACAACCTAAATAAAAGAATTGCAATCAAAGGCCCCAAGCCTGAGCACAATACATTTGCCACCCCAGAAAGATTCATCTCGTTGAGCAACGGCAAAAGTAAAAGTCCCCCAATGAGGGTGGCCAAGGTACCAAAAAAAGACCCTAAAACCAAAACGTTGAGAAGTCTTAAAAATGCTGGTAAGTAAATGATTGAGATGTGTGAACTCAATGACAAATCTTTAAACAAAAAGAGATTGAGTTCATGCAGACCGACAAAGGCCACTGAAGACAAAACAACCAGGTTAAGTAGCATCGATTAAGATTATTCTTTTGATAATTTATTTTATTGCTAGGTGTTTGGTTTTTTCTTTCCCCCTAAGCCCTTTAGGGACTTTATTTTGCTGCCTCTTTGGAGCTTGGTAAGACCGCCTTGACCACGGAGGTGGTAGCGCTCACGCCAGTAGAAATGACGGCGACTGTTCCAGAGACAGCAGCGTCAGCGATGCTCAGCACGGAGCATGCACTCAGTGACAAGCAAAGAAGTGCATTCAGGTAGATCACTGTGTGCTTGAGCGTCTTGTGTCGAATTGCGTGCTCGTGGGTCAATTTGAAATTGGAGTTGCGCATAAAGAGCCTTCTTGGTTGGTTTAGTCTTTGAATGATAACCTTTTGTCCAATTGTTTTTTCAAAGGGTTCAACCTATGTTTTGGGTGCAAAAATCATCGATTTTGTACCTTCGCCATGACCAAGAGACGGCCACACTGGCTTTAAAAACGCTAAAATTAACGGTTTTGGAGGCCAAACCATGCGCCTGTTAGGTAAAGCTCTCACCTTTGATGATGTCTTGTTGGTGCCCGCTTATTCTGAGGTGTTGCCAAAAGACACGCGCTTAAGCACACAATTTTCCAGAAGAATTTCTCTCAACCTGCCCTTGGTTTCAGCAGCGATGGACACCGTCACCGAGGCAAGGCTTGCCATTGCCATTGCCCAAGAGGGGGGCATGGGCATCGTCCACAAGAACTTGACCCCGCAGCAACAAGCTCAAGAAGTCTCCAAAGTCAAACGCTACGAGAGCGGTGTGCTCAGAGACCCTGTGGTGATCACGCCCGATCACACGGTCAGTCAAGTCTTGGAACTTTCTGAGCAATTGGGCATTTCCGGTTTTCCGGTCTGTGATGGAGGTCATGTCATTGGAATTGTCACGGGACGAGACTTGCGATTTGAAACCCGCCATGACATCAAGGTCAGTGAAATCATGACCCCTCAAGACAAGCTCATTACAGTGCCAGAGGGCACCACGCCACAACAGGCCAAGGCCTTGTTGAACAAGTTCAAGCTTGAGAGGCTTTTGGTCATTGACGAACATTTTGTTCTGAAGGGTTTGATCACGGTCAAAGACATCACCAAACAAACGAGTTTTCCCAACGCTGCACGTGACAGTTCAGGTCGCTTGAGAGTGGGTGCGGCAGTGGGTGTCGGGGAAGATACGATTGAACGGGTTCAATTGCTGGTCAAAGCTGGCGTGGATGCCATCGTTGTCGACACAGCTCATGGGCATAGTCAAGGCGTCTTGGATCGAGTTCGATGGTTAAAGCAAACTTATCCTGATGTGGATGTCGTAGGGGGAAATATTGCTACGGCTGCAGCTGCGCGTGATTTGGTCAAAGCGGGTGCGGATGCTGTCAAAGTGGGTATTGGGCCAGGATCCATATGTACAACCCGTATAGTCGCTGGTGTGGGGGTGCCCCAAATCACAGCCATTGACAATGTGGCTCAAGCCTTGATGGGCACAGGTGTTCCTTTGATTGCAGACGGTGGAATTCGCTACAGCGGTGACATTGCCAAGGCCATCGCAGCGGGGGCTTCTTGTGTCATGATGGGAGGTATTTTTGCCGGTACAGAGGAGTCTCCCGGCGAAGTGATTTTGTTCCAAGGAAGAAGCTATAAAAGTTACCGCGGAATGGGTAGCATTGGAGCCATGCAACAAGGCAGTGCAGACCGCTACTTTCAGGAATCCAGTCGAACCAATCCCAATGCGGACAAGTTGGTGCCTGAAGGCATTGAGGGACGTGTTCCTTACAAGGGTTCTATGGTTGCCATTGTTTACCAAATGGCAGGCGGCCTAAAGGCCAGCATGGGCTATTGTGGTTGTGCAGGAATTGAAGACTTGAAAGAGCGGGCTGAATTTGTAGAAATCACCACGGCTGGTATCCGTGAAAGCCATGTTCATGACGTTCAAATTACCAAAGAGTCCCCGAACTACCGCGCGGAATGATCGCCTACAGGGTTAAAAAACCAGACCTCTAAGTTGACTTGAAACAGTTGCAGCCTTAAGGATGCAACACCTTTTTTGATTTTTGCCAACACACTCAAATGCAACACCAAACCATTTTAATTTTAGATTTTGGCTCTCAAGTCACGCAGTTGATTGCAAGACGTGTTCGCGAAGCCCATGTTTATTGCGAAGTGCATCCTTGCGATGTGACCGATGACTGGTTGATGGATTATGCAAAGACCCATCACTTAAAAGGCATCATCTTGTCCGGTTCACATGCCAGTGTGTATGAGGATTTGACCGACAAGGCGCCCGATGCCGCATTCACCCTTGGCGTTCCCGTTTTGGGTATTTGCTATGGCATGCAAACCATGGCCATGCAGTTAGGTGGTCGAGTTGAGAGTGGTCATACAAGGGAATTTGGCTATGCAGAAGTGCGCGCTCACGGTCACACCGATCTTTTGCGAGACATCTGTGATTTCGAGACCCCAGAAGGTCATGGCATGCTCAAAGTTTGGATGAGTCACGGTGATAAGGTCGTGGCCTTGCCAGACGGGTTCAAGGTCATGGCCAGCACACCCAATTGTCCCATCGCTGGTATGGCGGATGAGAGCAGGCATTTTTATGGTGTTCAGTTTCACCCTGAGGTGACCCATACGGTTTTAGGACAACAAATTCTAGAGCGTTTTGTGCTTGAGATCTGTGCAGTACGTGCGGACTGGGTGATGAAAAATCACGTTGAAGAGGCCATTAAAGGTATACGTGAGCAAGTGGGTTCTGAGGAGGTGATTTTAGGACTATCTGGTGGCGTGGATTCTTCTGTTGCAGCAGCGCTCATTCACCGCGCCATTGGCGAACAATTGACATGTGTTTTTGTTGATCATGGACTACTTCGGCTCAATGAGGGTGACATGGTCATGGATATGTTCCAAGGTCAATTGAAGGCGAATGTGATTCGTGTCGATGCTAGTGAGTTATTTCTCAATGAATTAAAAGGCGTCGCAGACCCTGAACAAAAGAGGAAAATCATCGGAAAAGAATTTGTGACGGTTTTTAAAGCTCAAGCAGATAAACTGAAGTCCACTGGCTCAAAAGGTGCAAAGTGGTTGGCACAAGGTACCATTTATCCTGATGTCATTGAGAGTGGCGGTGCTAAAAGTAAAAAGGCAGTCACCATCAAGAGTCACCACAACGTTGGAGGATTACCCGATCAATTGGGCCTCAAACTATTGGAGCCTTTGAGGGATTTGTTCAAGGACGAGGTGCGTGAATTAGGTGTTGCCTTGGGTTTGCCTAAAGAGATGGTGTACAGGCATCCATTTCCTGGGCCAGGTTTAGCCGTTCGAATTTTGGGTGAGGTCAAGGCGGAGTTTGCAGACTTGCTTAGACGTGCGGATCATATTTTTATAGAGGAATTGCGTGCCTATGTGGATCATGCCACTGGAAAATCTTGGTACGATCTAACATCACAAGCTTTTACTGTTTTCTTGCCGGTCAAAAGTGTTGGTGTAATGGGGGATGGCAGAACTTATGAGTACGTGGTCGCACTTAGAGCCGTGCAAACCTCAGATTTCATGACTGCAGATTGGGCAGAGTTGCCATATGGTCTACTTAAGAAAGTATCATCAAGAATTATCAATGAAGTAAGAGGGATTAATAGGGTGACCTATGATGTGAGTTCTAAGCCACCTGCAACCATAGAGTGGGAATAATGCTTTAAAAAAGTTTTATTAATCGTTTTTGCAATTGCTTTTTACAAGCAAAAGATTAAGATTGGTATATTCTCAGGAGATCAATAATGAGTATTTCAGAACTAATTGAAAAAGTTAAGAATCTGCCAAAAGAAAAACAAATTGAGGTCATGGACTTTGTGGAGTTCCTATCATCCAAGAAGATTCAAAGCGTTGAAAAAATACCGAATCTAGAAAATTCTCCCCTTAAAACATTCCGTACTAACCCTTTCATAGTTACTGGTTTTACTCCACTTACTAGGAATGAAGCAAATGAGCGCTAAAGATTTTGTAGACTCAAATGTATGGCTTTATTCTTTAATCAAAAGTCCAGAATCAGAGCGAAAAAATCAAATAGCAGATCAACTACTAGACAGTTTAGGGCTTCATGTTGTTAGCTCCCAAGTAATAAGGGAGTGCTTAACTAATCTAATCAGGAAAGTTAAAGCCGACGAGGTAACTATAAGAGAACTTATCGAATCTTGGTACTCAGATTGTATTGTTCACGAGACAAATAAGGATCAATTATCTCGCGCTTCTTATTTGCGTGACAAATATATGTTGAGTTATTGGGATAGCTTAATAGCTTCATCCGCAATAAATGCAAGATGTGAATTTTTGTACACAGAGGATTTACAGGACGGACTAGTTATTGATGGAACATTAAGAGTCGTTAATCCTTTCAAAAATTTAAATTAATCGTCATGGGGGAGGCAAGCATATAAATTAAATGTTTTATTTTGTACGCGATTAAATCTTCCTGAGAGCTGGGCACCTTTGTTGACTATCTTTTGAGTAGAAATTACTTTAATTTTTAGGCGCTTCAATATTAAGCTGTTGATAAAAAGAGATTTAATTTTTGAGACGTATTAAAAAAACTCGCAACTTACACAAAAGTTACACGCTTGATTTTCGATCAAGTATCTACTGAGTGGGAATAATAATTATTCCGGTAGTAAAAGAATCTCTAATTCATTTCCGCTGAAGATTTAACGGTGTAATTCTTCGCGAAGAACTCTGCGCATAGTTTCCTCTATTGTATGAATCGTCATAGCCTCTCTTAGGGTG
>JBAXNB010000023.1:0-23356 GCA_037134015.1 Betaproteobacteria bacterium
CCTTGGCGACGATTTTGAGTGCCGCTATGATGCTTAGATTTTCATTGCAAGAAGCCAAGGCCGCCGATTTGATCGAGGCTGCCGTCAAAACCGTTTTAAGCCAAGGACTGCGTACGGCTGACATCTACAGCGAAGGCACTGTGAAAGTCAACACCCAAGAGATGGGCAATGCGGTTGCAAAAGCCTTAAAAGGCTTGATCTGATGAACATTTGTCTATCGATCTTTATTTTTAATTGACTCAATGGGGATTTCATCTTGACCACAAATAGCAAATCGAATGTTGTAGGACTTGTTGGCTGGAGAGGCATGGTTGGCTCTGTGCTGATGGACAGGATGCTTGCTCAAGGTGATTTTGCATTGATTGAGCCCATTTTTTTCACCACCTCCAATGTGGGCGGACAAGCGCCTGCAATGGCCAAAAATCAACAGAAACTTTTGGACGCTCATCACCTTGATTCACTGCGCAAATGTGACATCATCATCACCGCTCAAGGTGGAGACTACACCAAAGAAGTTCACCCCAAATTAAGGGCTGCAGGATGGAAGGGACACTGGATTGACGCGGCCAACGCCCTTCGCATGACGCCTGAGTCCATCATCATCTTGGATCCGGTGAATCGAGAGATGATTGACCAAGGCTTGGTCAACGGAACACGTGACTGGATTGGTGGCAATTGCACGGTCAGTCTCATGTTGATGGCCATGGGAGGATTGTTCAAGGCCGGTTTGGTTGAATGGGTCTCGGCCATGACTTACCAAGCCGCATCTGGAGCAGGCGCCCAAAACATGCGTGAATTGCTGGAGCAAATGGGCGCACTTCATGCAAGTGTCAAAGATGATTTGGCCAACCCAGCCTCAGCCATTTTGGACATTGACAGGAAAGTCACACAAACCTTGCGCAGTGAGCAGTTTCCGACCAGCAACTTCCGAGGAGCGGCTTTGGCGGGCAGTTTGATTCCTTGGATTGATGTGCCTGTTGACCATGGACAAAGCAAAGAAGAGTGGAAAGGGGGGTCTGAATGCAACAAGATTCTTGGACTTCCCGCCTTTAGAACACCAGGCAGCATCGCCATCGATGGCCTTTGCGTTCGCGTAGGGGCCATGCGTTGTCACTCACAAGGATTAACGGTCAAGCTGAAAAAAAATGTCCCCATGACTGATATTGAAACCCTGTTGGCAAGTGCCAACGACTGGGTCAAAGTGGTCCCCAACGAAAGAGAGGTAAGCGAGCGCTTACTTACTCCTAGTGCAGTCACAGGCAAGCTGGATGTGCCGGTTGGGCGTTTGCACAAACTGGCCATGGGTGAGGACTTCTTAGGCGCCTTCACGGTGGGAGATCAACTTCTTTGGGGTGCTGCAGAGCCCCTCAGAAGAATGCTTCGAATTTTACTTGACGCTTGAAGTGCGTCCAATTGTGGGCCCCAAGGCGCTCAAGCCATGGGACAATGTGCTGTAGCTAATTGAAGTGCCTTTGAGCACATGCAAAAGATGAGGATGGTTTTCCCCTAAGGCCTTGTGATGGGTTCAGTGAAAACACTGAATTTTTTATCATGGGATCTGTGCCAAAAACCACCTTGTCCGCCCTCCCTTTCATCGGCCTCAACTTGAAAATCTCACCATGACCTTGTTTCAATCAACCCACGTCAAGCCATGCAACGGCCCCAAGAGCAAGCCGGTACTCAAAAGCCTTTTTTTGCGCTTGAGCCTGACACAGGCTTTTGCGGTGTCCGCTTTTGCAATGGATCTGGGTCACCCCTTGATGCTGTCAAACCAAGGCGAACCTCTCAAAATCGAAATCCCTTTATCGACAACAAACCCTGAGGAGCTCAAAAGCCTTCAGGTAGGTATCGCGCCCTTGAGCACCTACCAGAGCAAACAACTGGGAGACGATGCGGCTTTTTTGAGTGCCATTGGCGCGCAAGCACGATTGGCGAAAAACTCCAAGGGCTCAAACATCATCGCCATCACATCCGACAAACCCTCCTCGCAAACCTTTCTAAGTTTGTTGATTGATCTGCAGTGGAGCAGTGGCTCCGAGCTCAAAGAGATCGGTGTCTTGCTTGATGCCACCAAGCGTGCACTAACCCCAAAAGACAGCAGCATTGTGGTCAACGCTGGCGATACGGCCAGTGCCATTGCCAAGCAATATGCCACGGCCCCCATCACTTATGAGCAAATGCTCTTGGCCCTTCTAAAGGCCAACCCCAAGTCCTTTGTGAATCAAAACATCAACCGTTTACGTGCCGATGCCGTCTTGAGAATTCCCTCCAACGCTGAGGCCTCGTCCATCAACCTTCCCCAAGCACGCGAGGAGTTGAAAGCACAAAATCTTGACTTTGAAAACTACCGTCAAAGTTTGGCCGCGAAAATTAGAAAATCCAGTGCCAACAGCATCAATCCGACCCAACAATCTGCAACGGGCCTGATCAGCCCCAAGGCACAAGCTCCATCACCCAGCAACCAAGACCAGCTGAAACTCTCCAAGCCCAACAGCAAGGGCGCAAAAGCCACAGAACAAACCGCCAAGGAACTTCAAACCGAGCAAAACCTCAAGGAAGCCAAGCAGGTCAATCAAAACATCAAGGAGCTTGGACAAATCGCTGAGCAAAACAAAGGCGCTGAGGATCAAGCAGGAGTGGCTCAAGAGGGCGTCCCCTCGTTCAAATCACGCATCTCACAATGGCTTCAAAATCCATTGGCGCCCATCGTGGGCGGCTCCTTGTTTGGCTTTTTGGTGCTTTTGTCACTTTGGAAAACACGGGATCGTCGAGATGGAACGACTGGCTCAGGCGAGTCGATCGATCCCTTGAGTCGACCAAGCTCGATTTTTGACATCGACACGCCCATCCCCTCAAGTTTGAGGGTCTCGCCTCAACCCATCAAACCCTTGGGGCCCAATGTCTTTGTGCAAAAAGACAAACCCTTTGATGAAGATGAGTTGAAGAACCCCAAAGCGGGCGAACAAGCCAACATGACCTCTGGTAGTCTGAAGGACCACGTCAACCTTGATTTTGACCTGGATCTTCCTGACCATGAGTCCGCCGAGGACCACCAAAACACAGCACTCGACCCTGCGGACCCATCGAGCGACAGCGACATGCCAGCAGAGAACCCTCTTCAGGTGCGCTTTGACTTGGCACAAGAACTTTGGCAAGTTGGACAACAGCATACCGCCCGCGCCATTGTGCAAGAGGTGGTCCAACAAGCTTCTGGAGAACTCTTGCAACAAGCTCAAGACTGGTTGACTGAAAGAGGATGAGTCTGAGCCGCATTGCCTTGGGACTGTCTTACAGTGGTCAAAACTACGAGGGCTGGCAAAGCCAACTCTCTGGCCAGACCGTTCAAGATCATTTAGAACATGCCCTCAAGGCCTTTGCGCAGTCGCCCATCAAAACCCTGTGTGCGGGTCGCACGGACGCGGGGGTTCATGCTTTGCAGCAAGTCGTCCACTTTGATGCGCCTCTCTATCGAGATTTGAACGCTTGGGTGCGCGGCACCAACCGATACTTGCCTTCAGATGTGGCCATCCAGTGGGCCCAAGAGATGCCCTCAGACTTTCATGCAAGGGCATGTGCACGCTCTAGACGCTACAGTTACTTGCTGCTTCAAAGCGCAGTTCGACCCAGCATTGAGCACCAACGCGTGGGCTGGATGGCCAAGCCCATAGAGATGTCCGCCATGCAAGAGGCAGCTCGTCTTCTCTTGGGCACCCATGACTTCACTTCATTTCGTGCCTCCCAGTGTCAAGCCTTGTCACCCATCAAAACATTGATGCATTTGAACATCACGCAAAAAACCTCTGGCCCGAGCCACGCTTACTACCGCTTTGACTTTGAAGCGAATGCGTTTTTACATCACATGATTCGCAATATGATAGGCTGTTTGGTGCAAGTGGGTATCGGCGCCCAAGAGCCTCAATGGATTGAGCAAGTCATACGGGCGCGCGACCGCAAAGCAGCTGCCCCGACCTTCTCTGCTGAGGGCTTGTATTTTTTAGGCCCATGCTATGACGCGCATTGGAACTTGCCCGTGCACTCACCCAGCTACGATTGGATTCTTTGAACATGACTTTTGCATTCTTTAACGCCACACCCATCAAGGTTTGTGGCCTCACGCGAGAAGAAGACGTTGACGCTTGCGCCCAAGCAGGCGTCAACGCCATTGGTTTTGTTTTTTATGAAAAAAGCCCTAGGCTTGTGAGCCCTGAGCGGGCCCGTGATTTGGCCCAGCGCTTACCGGCCTTCATCACACCCGTTTTGTTGTTCGTCAACGCCTCAGAAACATTGATTCGACAAGCCTGCGAGGCCGTCCCCAGCGCTTGGATACAGTTCCATGGGGATGAAACGCCAGCTTTTTGCGAAAACCTGGCAAAAAGCCTTGGCCGACGCTACATCCGAGCCCTCAGAATGCCCATGCAAACTGATCAAGCTTCGGATAAAAATACCCCCGAAGCTAGCGCCGAACTCGTAGAATATAGCCATCAATATCAAACAGCCCACGCCATTTTGTTGGATGCATTTGTGCCTGGTTATGGCGGGGGCGGGAAAACATTCAATTGGTCACTGATTCCTCAAAACGTCAACGCTCACCTCGTGCTGTCTGGTGGACTCACACCTGCAAACGTGGGCGACGCCATCCGCACCCTTAAAAAGCGTGGTCGAAGCTTTGGTGTCGATGTCAGCTCTGGCGTGGAAGTCAGCAAGGGCATCAAAGACGCTCAGCTGATTCATGAATTTGTTCAAGCCGTTCGACTCGCCGACCAAAGCCCACCCTAAAAGAGTGATTGAGGTGTTGCACCCCACCTGTGCTGACCCCAAGTCGACTGACATTGAAAAAATGAAGGCCACAAAGATGCAGCCACCTGTCGCTCAACGCTTCTCTTAGAACCATGCACTTCATGCACGCATTGCGCACAAGTCTCACCCCCAACATCAATCTCTAAGTACCATGACCTCAACCTACCAACAACCCGATCTGAGTGGCCACTTTGGACCCTATGGCGGCAGCTTTGTGAGCGAAACGCTCACCCATGCCATTGAAGAGCTCAAAGAGGCTTACGCCAAGTACCAGTACGACGATCAATTCATGGCCGAGTTTCAAAGCGAGTTAAAGCACTTTGTAGGACGCCCCTCCCCCATTTATCACGCCGCACGCATGAGCCAAGAAATGGGTGGCGCTCAAATCTATCTCAAGCGCGAAGATTTGAACCACACTGGAGCACACAAGATCAACAACACCATCGGTCAAGCCATGCTGGCCAAACGTATGGGCAAGCCCCGTGTGATCGCAGAAACCGGCGCCGGTCAGCATGGCGTGGCAACTGCCACCATTTGTGCGCGCTATGGCCTTGAATGCGTGGTCTACATGGGCAGTGAAGACGTCAAACGCCAAAGCCCCAACGTCTATCGCATGAAACTCCTCGGTGCGACCGTGGTTCCCGTGGACAGCGGCAGCAAAACCCTCAAAGACGCACTGAACGAGGCCCTTCGAGACTGGGTCACCAACGTAGAAAACACCTTCTACATCATTGGCACGGTGGCTGGTCCGCACCCTTATCCGATGATGGTGAGAGACTTTCAAAGTGTGATTGGCACAGAGTGCATTGAACAAATGCCCATGATGCACAAGGGGCAACAACCCGATGCGGTGGTGGCCTGCGTTGGTGGGGGGAGCAACGCCATGGGAATTTTTTATCCCTACATTGATTTTCCAAACACCCGCTTGATTGGTGTTGAAGCTGCCGGAGAGGGCTTGGACAGTGGCAAACACTCCGCCTCCTTGCAGCGCGGCGTGCCTGGCGTTTTGCATGGCAACCGAACCTACATTTTACAAAATGCTCAAGGCCAAATCACTGAAACCCACAGCATCTCAGCGGGACTCGATTATCCTGGTGTCGGACCTGAACACGCCTACCTCAAAGACATCGGCAAAGCGCAATACGTGGGCATCACGGACACGCAAGCCCTGGAAGCCTTTCACTACCTTTGTCGCACCGAGGGCATCATTCCTGCATTGGAATCGAGTCATGCTGTGGCCTACGCCATGAAACTGGCCAAGACCATGCACAAGGACCAGTCGATTTTGGTGAACCTCTCTGGGCGAGGCGACAAAGACATTGGCACCGTCGCTGACTTGAGCCACGCAGACTTTTATTGTCGCCCCAGTTGCCGAGGCCAAGAGGTCAAGGGCGGCGCCACACAGCCCATTCACATCCTCCCATGAACAGAATTCAATCCACCTTTCAAAACCTTCTTGGACGTAAAAAAACGGCCCTGATCCCCTACATCATGTGTGGCTACCCAAGCCCTCAGATCACCGTTCAATTGATGCACACCTTGGTCAAAGCCGGCGCCAATGTCATTGAGCTGGGAATCCCTTTCAGCGACCCCATGGCCGATGGGCCGGTGATCCAAAAGGCTGGTGAACTAGCACTTGGTTTTGGCGTCGGGATGACCGAAGTGTTGGCTTGCGTGAAAGCTTTTCGACAAAGCGATGAAGAGACCCCTGTCGTCTTGATGGGCTATGCCAACCCGATCGAAAGCTTTGATCACCACCACGGCGCTTGGTCCTTCATTGATCACGCCCATCAAGCGGGTGTGGACGGTGTTTTGGTGGTTGACTATCCGCCTGAGGAGTGCGGCGAGTTTGCCAAACGGCTTAAAGAAAAAGACATGGATTTGATCTTTTTGTTGGCACCCACCAGCACCCCTGAGCGCATGCAACTCGTCAGCCAAGTGGCGAGCGGCTATGTCTACTATGTTTCTCTCAAAGGCATCACCGGCGCCGCTCACCTTGACACGCAAGCCGTTGAGCGCATGCTGCCGCAAATCAGACAACATGTGCACATCCCTGTGGGCGTGGGCTTTGGCATTCGCGACAAAGAATCGGCCAAGGCTGTATCAAAAGTTGCAGACGCTGTGGTCATCGGCACCAAATTGATTGAACTCATGCATGCGGGCACAGACACCGAAAAACTCCAACGCATATCGACCTTCATCAGCGACATTCGCGAAGCACTGGATGCGTACTAAAATACTTTTGCATCAAACCGTTAGGCGCCAATACGCCCTCAAAAGGAGCAGACCATGAGTTGGCTTGAAAAATTATTGCCCCCAAAAATTCAGCCCACCGACCCAGCCGACCGCAGAAGCGTGCCTGAGGGTCTTTGGGTGAAGTGCCCCAGTTGCGAGACGGTTTTGTACAACAACGATTTACAACAAAATCAAAATGTCTGCCCTACCTGTGCACACCACCACAGAATCTCTGCGCGCATGCGCTTGGATGCATTTTTGGACCCCGAGGGTCGCTACGAAATCGGTCAAGAAGTCATCCCCGTTGACCCCTTGAAATTCAAAGACTCGCGAAAGTATCCCGAACGCTTGAAGCAAGCCATTGAACAAACTGGTGAAACCGATGCCTTGGTGGTCATGGGCGGCAGTGTTCACCAAATCAATGTCGTGGCCGCATGCTTTGAGTTTGACTTCATGGGCGGGAGCATGGGCTCGGTGGTGGGCGAGCGATTTGTCCGCGGCGTCACGGCAGCTGTTGAACAAAAGGTACCCTTCTTGTGCTTCACCGCTACGGGAGGAGCGCGCATGCAAGAGGGCTTGCTCTCCCTCATGCAAATGGCCAAAACCAATGCCGCCTTGACCAAGTTGGCTAAAAAGGGACTGCCCTACATCAGCGTCTTGACGGATCCGACCATGGGCGGGGTGTCCGCTGGTTTTGCGTTCATAGGTGACTTGGTCATTGCAGAGCCCAAGGCCTTGATTGGCTTTGCCGGACCTCGGGTCATTGAAAGCACCGTGCGTGTGACCTTGCCAGAGGGTTTTCAACGCTCCGAGTTTCTCCAAAGCAAAGGCGCTGTTGACATGATTTGTGACAGGCGGGACTTGAGGAAAACCATTGCAACCAGCTTGGCCATTCTTTTGCGACTCCCCTCAGACGCCTTGATCTGATGTGCTTTGCGTGACCCTCTGGTCACGCTCACGCCACCTCTCTTCAGTCTATCCCAACCGCTTCGCCTCTTTTCTCCATTTACATCAACGCGACCTCATGACCGATCCCAAATTAGACCCCCATGCACCTGCGCCAACGCCAGGCAGTGAGATCCCTTCGCCCATCGATGAAAATCAACTCATCCACGAAAGACGAGAAAAGCTCAAAGTCCTCAAAGCTCTCCAACGCTCAGGACAAGGCGTCGCATTTCCCAACGACTTCAAACCCACCCATCACGCCAAAGCGCTTCACGATGAATTCAATTTGCGACCCCCCGAGGCGTTGAAGGAGGCTCAGATCGTGGTCAAGGTCGCTGGGCGCATGATGCTCAAGCGTGTGATGGGCAAAGCCAGTTTTGCCACCCTGCAAGACAGCACCTCCAAAATTCAGGTCTACGTGACCAAAGAGCTCATTGGCGAGGAGATGTATGAGCGCTTCAAACACTGGGATTTGGGCGACATCGTAGCCGCCCAAGGACATTTGTTTTTCACCAAAACTGGTGAGCTCTCGGTTCACGCCAGTGAAATTCGCCTGCTCACCAAGAGTTTAAGGCCCATGCCAGACAAGTTTCATGGGATGAAAGACCAAGAGGTGAAATACCGCCAACGCTACATCGATCTGATGGTCGACGAGAGCACCAGAGAGCGCTTCCAAGCACGCTCCAAGGCCATCACCAGCATGCGAGATTTCATGGTCAAACATGACTTTCTTGAGGTGGAAACACCCATGCTGCACCCCATCCCAGGTGGTGCCAATGCCAAACCCTTTGTCACCCATCACAACGCACTCGATCAAGAAATGTTCTTGCGCATTGCGCCCGAGTTGTATTTAAAACGACTCCTCGTTGGCGGGTTTGAACGCGTTTTTGAAATCAATCGCAATTTCCGCAACGAAGGCATCTCGGTGCGCCACAATCCTGAATTCACCATGATGGAGTTTTATGCGGCTTATTGGAACTACTTGGATTTGATGACCTTCACACAAGACTTGATCCGAAGCGTGGCGCTCAGTGCCGTGGGCAGCTTGCATTTGAACTATGCAGACAAAGCGGTGGACTTGAGTCAAGAGTTTGAACGCTTGACCATCCCGCAAGCGATCGTCAAATATGGCCCCCCCGATGTGTCCGTGGGAGATGCGCAGTGGCTGACGCAGGCGCTACAAAAACTGGGGCTCAACGAAGAAAAGGACCGATTGTCAAAACTCTCCTTGGCGGGTTTACAGGTCAAGTACTTCGAAGAAACGGTGGAGAGTCAGTTGTGGCAACCCACCTTCATTTGTGAGCATCCGGTTGAGATCTCACCCCTGGCCAGAGAAAGCGACACCAAGCCAGGTGTGACCGAGCGCTTTGAGCTCTACATCACTGGCAGAGAGTTTGGCAATGGTTTCAGCGAATTGAATGACGCAGAGGACCAAGCCCAGCGCTTCAATGCTCAAGTTGCCCAAAAGGACCATGGAGACGATGAAGCCATGCTCTTTGACCACGACTTTGTGCGCGCCTTGGAATACGGTATGCCCCCAGCTGCAGGTTGCGGCATTGGCATTGATCGCTTGATGATGTTGCTCACCAACAGCCCAAGCATTCGGGATGTGATTTTATTTCCCGCCTTAAAGCGAGAGCATTGAGACCTGGGAGCTCTCGGTTCAGGGGTTGCTTGGGGACTGAACGGGCTGAGCATCCGAGGATTGGCCCATGCTGGGCTCCTCGCCTTCGACTTTGCGGGATTCACGCTCTTTGAGCTTTTCTTCCTTTTTCTTTTTCTTGGCCAGTTCTCTTTGGCGTTTTTCGTAGTTGTAATTCGGTGTTGCCATGATCACGAGATGAAGTTTAACCACTCGTCCACGAGAGACAATGCTGGCCAGTTAAGTTAAAACCTTGGACTTGAGAACTGCAACAACAACGCCCAAGCCCGCAGGATGAATTTATGCCGCTTTGGGTGGCACCACAATGGCAGGTTTGCACTCAAAACAAAAGAAAGCAAGCCCTCCAACAAATCTTCTTTGACTGCCCAACCTTCGCGGTTTGTGAATGCCACATTTGATGCATGACATGGTCTCACCGACTTTGCCCATGCCCACAAAAGGAGAACCATTCTCACGACTGGTAAATCGAAGACCACTGTCATCGACTTGCATTTTTCCCGATTTGGTTGCCAAAAGCGTTCCTAAGGTTGGGAGTCAAAATTTGAGACATACCCCAAAACTGGTTCCAGTCTAACCGCTAAAGCGCAGCAATTTCACTTTGCACGAGATAAATTGTAAATTTGGGGAGAATTAGAGACTTGGCTTGACCGTCTGTAGAAGCGCTTGCTGGTAACGGGGGTCGTGCATCAAGTCAGACCATGTCATGGCGGGACCTTGCCCCAAGAGCGCGCGTCTTCTGTATTCGCTTTGCTCACTGAGGCTCCATTGGCCCTTGAGCAAGGACTCACTGAGTTGCTCCAAAAAAACATCCAAGACCTCGTTGTGGCTGTGCCCAGGCTTGATCACACTTTGATTGCAAAGGAGCAATGCATCACAGCCCGCATTCAAGGCTTGCACGGCGGCTTTTGCATAAGAGAGAATTTTGCCATCCAACTCTCTGGCGCCTTGCATGGACAAATCGTCACTGATGATCGCACCAGCAAAGCCCAACTGTTCACGCAAAATATGCTGCAACCATGCTTTTGAAAATCCCGTTTGTTTTGAGTCAACTTGTGGGTAAATCACGTGAGCGGGCATGATGCTCGTCAAGGTGTTGTTCAAGGCCTTGTAGGGTAGAACATCGTCCTTCATGATGTCCCTCAAGGCGCGGTGATCAATGGGCAAGTCCGTGTGAGAATCGGCCTGGACATACCCATGTCCTGGAAAATGCTTGCCACAATTGGCCATGCCCGCTTGCAGCATGCCTTGCATGAAACTTTTGGACAGCAAGCTCACGACCCTTGGGTCGCGATGAAATGCACGGTCAGAGATCACCTCACTCCTGCCATGATCCAAGTCAAGCACCGGCGCAAAGCTCAGGTCCACCCCACAGGCTCTGAGCTCACTGGCCATCACAAAGCCCATGGCGGTGGCCCGGTGAAGGGACGCCAAGACCGCGCCCCCTTCAGCGCCATTGGCAGGCGTGTCCTTAGAAGACCATTGCTCGCCCAAACTGAGCATCGGCGGCAAATGGGTAAAACCATCGGTTTTAAAGCGCTGCACCCGCCCCCCTTCATGGTCAACGCAAATGAGCAACTCAGCACGCAAGGATTTGATCTCTTGGCACAAAGCGCTCAGTTGTTTTTTGTGGTGCCAGTTCCTAGCAAACAAAATCACCCCACCCGTCAAGGGGTGCAGCAGTCTTCGGCGATCGTCTCGCGTCAATGCCAGTCCATCAATGTCCAATAAAATGGGAGAGTGAACAAAAGCGTCTTTGAATCTTTTCTTAAGGGCAAGAGGTCTAGAGGTGTTTTTCATAAAGCATTCATAGGCAATGGGATGGATCAAGTTGCCGCTCAACGGTGACAAAACTGATGGCGTAATCGCTCTCGTCAGAGACACTGACTTTGGCACTCAAGCCCTTGGCTTCGAACCAAACTTTGAGTTCGTTGTACAGCACAATCTGTGGTTCGCCCGATGGCGCGTTCAGTATTTCACAGGAGCGCCAAGTCATGGGACTTCTCATCCCAAGCCCGATGGCCTTGCTGAACGACTCTTTGGCGGAAAACCGAGTGGCCAAGAAACGCACACCGCGCTCGGGCCAACGCTCAGAGCGGCGACTGAACACCTCCAACTCTTTGGGCGTCAAGATCTTTTCTAAAAAACGTTGTCCATACCGCTCATGGCTTTGACGAATGCGACGGATGTCACAAATATCGGTTCCAATGCCAAAGACCACTTTGTTCAATGTCATGACACCAGACCCGCAGACATTTGATCAAGGTACAACTGCACGGCACTTGCATACCCGCACTCCAAAGCATCTGCAATGAACGCGTGACCAATCGAGACCTCTTTGACCCCATGCACATGCGTCAAAAAGTATTTCAAATTCATGGCGTTCAGATCATGGCCCGCATTCACTTCAAGGCCAAGCTCTTGCGCGGCCTTGGCGGCTTGAATGTAGGGCTCAATGGCCTGTGCTGCATGATGCGTTGTCTTGTCCAACAGATCTCTTGCATGTGCTCGGGCAAAGGCCTCGGTGTACAACTCCACACGCTGTACGCCCAAGGCTTTACAGTGCACCATCATGTCTGCCACGGGGTCCATGAACAAACTCACACGGACTTGCCACGCGTTCAATTGCTGCACGATGGGTCTCAAAGCGTCCATGTCGTTGGGTAACTGCCAACCATGATCGCTGGTGGATTGCTCCATGCTGTCGGGCACCAAGGTGGCTTGATCTGGACGGTAGGTATCCACCAAGTCCATGAGGTTGTGAAAGGGGTTGCCCTCGATGTTGAACTCACGATCGGGCCATTGTTTCAAGAGTGCACTTAACTCTGAGACATCTTCGCTCAGAATATGTCTCTCGTCTGGCCTTGGATGCACCGTCAGACCATGCGCCCCTGCATGCAAACACACTCGCGCGGCTTTGAGCACGCTTGGGACGTCCAATGCCCTGGCATTTCGCAACAAGGCCACTTTGTTCAAATTCACCGACAAGGCCGTGGCACAGGAGGTTTGAGCTTGAGAGTTCACAACAGATTCAGACATAGGGCAAAAAGTTTCATTTTGTTGACCAAAGAGGGGGCGTTGAAATCCAAACAACCCACGCTACAAAGCTTGGATATCGATCATAAACTGTCTGGTCTTCAAAGTATCCAAGCCACATTGAAAATGGATGACTTGCCTCAACTGAGATTGCAAGGCTTGCCGGCTTGGCGAGTCCATCTCCGCACACAAACGCAAGGTGCTGGTCAAAGCATTGGGCGCATCCAGGGCTTTTGACAAAGCCAACCAATGACGCCCCGTCAAAGCCTGCGCAGTTGAACGATGAGGCAAAGAAGACGCTTCCCAAGACGTCTGCTCAAAGGCCTCACGCTTAAGGGTCGAATCCGCTGCGCTTTTGATCTCTTTGTCCATCACTTGGGCCAGGCCCGCCTCGGGCACCAACTGATAAAGCGCCGTGTCTTTGATCGGCTCCAAGGTGGAGGTTTGAAGACCCAAGTTGGGCAAATGCCCCAAATAAGACAACATCAAAAGCTCAAACGTTCTGAGCAAGGGCCCCAAAGTGTGTTCAAATCCGGCCGATAAAATTTTCACGACATCTTTGTACACATCGAACAACTCTGGGTGCGGATCCTCGCGAGCAAGCAACTTGAGCAGCAACTCGTTCAAATAAAACCCGCTGAGCAAAGACTCTCCTTGGGGCATGACATGACCGCCAGCCCATTCTGCGCTGGACAAATTGCGGACCTCTTGCTCTCCACTGAAACCCAAATTCAAGGGCTGCAAAGGCATCAAAACCGGTCGGAAATTGGAGTGGGGCCGCTTGGCACCTTTGGCCACCACCACCAGACGTCCATGGTGGCGGGTGAACACATCCAACACCAAACTCGTCTCGCTCCAGGGGTAGCGGTGCAACACAAAGGAGGGCTCCTCTAGCGTGCGGGCGAGGGCACTTTTTTTACTCGTAGCCAAAGCTGCGCACCCGAGCCTCGTCATCGGCCCACCCAGAGCGCACCTTCACCCAAATCTCTAAAAACACCTTGGCCTGCATCAGTCGCTCCAACTCTAGGCGCGCATCCGTGCCCATGCGTTTGAGTTTTTCACCCTTTTCACCAATCACCATGGCCTTGTGACCTTCGCGCTCGACCACGATGGTGGCGGCGATTTTGACCATGCGTGCCACTGACCTCCCGGGCTCTTCGGTGAACCGATCGATGACCACGGTGGAGGTGTAGGGCAGCTCATCACCTGTTAGACGAAATAATTTTTCACGAATGATTTCACTGGCCAAAAACTTTTCACTTCGATCGGTCAACTCGTCGTTCAAATACCACCAGTCTTGTTCTGGCAAATCTTTGATGCACAACTGCACCAAACGCTCGATGTCCTTGGGACTTTTGGCCGACATGGGGAAAATCGCATAAAAATCAAACCGCGCTTGCATCTCCTTGAGCCACGGCATGAGCTCTTCTTTGTTGTGAACTTGATCGACCTTGTTGGCAAGCAACACCACCTTGGTCCCCGGCTTGAGAAGACCAAGGACCTTGGTGTCCGCCAAAGAAAAATAGCCCGCCTCGACCACAAAAAGCACCAAGTCCACGTCACCCACGGCACCTAAAACGGTTTTGTTGAGCGACCTGTTCAAGGCATTGTTGTGCAGGGTTTGAAAACCAGGGGTGTCCACAAACACCAGTTGACTGCTGGCCTCGTTGCGAATGCCCGTGATGCGGTGCCGGGTTGTTTGTGCTTTTTTGGACGTGATGCTGATTTTTTGACCCACCAAAGCATTCATGAGCGTGGACTTGCCCACATTGGGCCTGCCCACAATGGCAATCAAACCCGAGTGTCTGGGCCCCAAATCTTCATGCACCTCGGGTGCATCCGAGTTGGTGGACAACTCGCCCTCTAGGGGCTTGGCAATCAAGTCCTTTAAGGACGCCAAAGAAGCAGGCAGCTCAGGGGTCTTTTGAACTTTGACTCGGCTTTGTGGGGTCAAAGCTTGGGCCTTTTGCTGGCCCTTTTCTTGAACCTTTTCTTGGCCCTTGACTTTTCTCTTTGCTCCGCCCTCCTCATGGCCCTCTTTTGGCGAACTCATCATTTTTTTTCCTTGATTGACTCCAACATGGCCAAAGCAGCCACTTGTTCCGCTGCACGCCTTGAGCCGCCGATGCCTCTTTCTATCAAAGACAACTCGGGCACCTCGCACTCCACATCAAAGGTCTGTTGATGGGCCGCTCCAAGGGTACCCACGACTCGGTAGATGGGCAACTTTAGACGCTTGGCTTGAAGCCACTCTTGCAATTCGGTTTTAGGGTCTTTAGACGCCGCTTGCATGGTGGGGTTGATTTGGATCGGCTCAAAAAGCCTCAAGACCAAAGCTTGTGCTTTGTCGTAACCTGCATCCAAATAGACCGCACCAATCAAAGCCTCCAGTGTATCGGCCAAAATAGAGGGCCTCTTTTGCCCACCAGATTTCATCTCTCCTTCACCAAGGCGTATGAGGGCGGGGAGCTTCAATTCCATGGCCAATTGGTGCAAGGTGTCTTGTTTCACCAAGTTAGCTCGTACTCGAGACAAGTCCCCTTCAGGCAAATCGGGCAAGGCCTCATAGAGCATGCTTGAGACCGCTAAATTAAGCACCGAGTCCCCTAAAAACTCTAGCCTTTCATTGTGGCTTGAACTGAAACTTCGATGCGTCAAAGCTTGCTGCAGCAATTGAGGCTTTTCAAAGCTCAAACCCAGCCGCTCCAGCAACTCTTGATGAGCGCGACTCAAAGAAGAAGATGAGGACAACTTAGTCAAAACCACCAATGCGTTTCAAATTGCCAAAATTCATCCACACATAAAATGCGCGGCCTACGATATTTTTATCCGGCACAAAACCCCAATAGCGAGAATCGAGGGAGTTGTCCCGGTTGTCGCCCATCATGAAGTAATGCCCCTCAGGGACTTTACAAACAATGCCCTCCAAGCTGTATTGGCATTGTTCTTTGAAGGGAAAATTGCTGGCCCCTTCTACAAACGCAGGTCTTTCATTTTCGTTCAACAAACGATGCTTGACCTTCTCAACCCTGGGATCCCCAGTGGGCAAGGTTTCCTCAAATTGTTTGATGTACCTTAACGAGTCTTCTTCAAAAAAGTCAGGGACCGCCTCATCTTGAACGGCAATCCCATTGATGGTGAGCTTTTTATTGATGTAAGCGACCTCATCCCCCGGCACACCCACCACCCGTTTGATGTAGTCCAAGCTAGGGTTAGGTGGGTAGCGAAACACCATCACATCACCTCTTTTTACAGGTTCTCCTTGGGTGATTTTTAAGTTGATCACGGGCAAACGAACGCCATAGTGAAACTTGTTGACCAAAATCAAGTCACCCACCCAAAGTGTTGGAATCATGGAGCCCGATGGAATCTTAAAGGGCTCAAATAAAAATGAACGCAAGATAAAAACCACCAAGATCACAGGGAACAAACCTGCGGTCCAATCCAACCACCAAGGTTGACGCAAGATGTCAAATTGTTTGGCTTGGATGTCGATCGGCTCATGCTGAATGCCCATGCGAGCTAGTTCATCGACCCGCTTGTGCTCGGCCAAGTCCAGGGCCTGCGCCTCTTGAACTCTTCGGGGCAAGAAAATCAGCTTTTCGAAAATCCAATAAATCCCCGTCACCACCGTTGCTGAAAACAACAAAAGTGCAAAGTTGCCTTCTTGGTATCCCAAGTACCAAGAGCCAATGTACAGACCAAAGGCGCCTAAAACAAATGCCGTTAAAATTGCCATGTCAATCCTCTACTTGCAGTATGGCTAAAAAGGCCTCTTGTGGGACTTCAACCGAGCCAATTTGTTTCATTCTTTTCTTACCCGCTTTTTGTTTCTCAAGGAGTTTTCTCTTGCGAGAGATGTCTCCTCCGTAGCACTTGGCCAATACATTTTTTCGCAGCGCCTTGATCGACTCGCGTGCAATGATATTAGCACCAATCGCTGCTTGTATCGCCACGTCAAACATTTGTCTTGAGATGATTTCACGCATCTTTGCAACCACCGCTCGGCCTCGGTATTGAGACTGCGATCGGTGAACGATGATGGACAAGGCATCGACCTTTTCACCGTTCAACAAGATGTCGACTTTGACCACATCCGATGCACGGTATTCTTTAAAGTCATAGTCCATGGAGGCGTAACCTCTTGAGACAGACTTGAGCTTGTCAAAGAAATCCAAAACGATTTCACCCAATGGCATTTCATAGGTCAACATCACTTGCCGTCCATGGTAGGCCATGTTGAGTTGAACCCCTCTTTTTTGATTGGCCAGAGTCATGACGGCTCCCACATACTCCTGAGGCATGTACAGGTGCACGGTCACGATCGGCTCTCGAATTTCTTGAAGCTTGCCTTGGTCAGGCATTTTGGAGGGGTTCTCAACCATGAGCACCTCTCCGTCGCCTGCGACCACTTGGTAGACCACACTCGGAGCGGTGGTGATCAAATCTTGGTCAAACTCTCGTTCAAGTCTTTCTTGCACGATCTCCATGTGCAAAAGACCCAAAAAGCCACACCTAAAACCAAACCCGAGAGCTTGAGAGACCTCTGGCTCGTATTGCAGCGAGGCATCGTTGAGCTTTAACTTTTCTAAACTGTCTCTGAGTGAGTCGTACTGGTTGGCCTCTGTTGGGTACAAACCCGCAAAGACCTGTGGCTGGATCTCTTTGAACCCAGGCAAGGCCTCTGTGGCCGTAGCACTGGCTCCACCCGTGCCAGCTTTGATCTGAGTGATCGTGTCACCCACCTTAGCCGCTTGCAATTCTTTGATGCCTGCAATGATGTAACCCACTTGACCTGCACTGAGTTGTTGTCGGGGGACATTGGCTGGTGTGAAGACACCCAACTTTTCCGCAATGTAGGTCGTCTCTGTCGCCATCATTTTGATGCGGTCTCCACAATTGAGTTCGCCATCAACGACACGCACCAACATCACCACCCCCACATAGGTGTCGTACCAACTGTCCACAATCATGGCACGCAATGGGCCTTGTGGATTTCCACGTGGTTGCGGCACATGGGCCACGATGGCCTCTAAAATTTCATCGATCCCCATGCCCGTCTTGGCCGAGCAAGGAATGGCCTCTGAGGCATCGATACCAATCACATCTTCAATTTCGGTCTTCGCATTGTCTGGGTCAGCTTGCGGCAAATCCATCTTGTTTAAAACCGGAATCACCTCAACACCCAAGTCAAGGGCGGTGTAACAGTTGGCCACCGTTTGCGCTTCAACGCCTTGCGAAGCATCAACCACCAAAAGCGCACCCTCACACGCTGACAATGAACGCGAGACCTCGTAAGAAAAATCCACGTGACCAGGGGTATCGATGAGATTCAAGTTGTACGTCTCACCGTTGTTCGCTTTGTAGAGCAAGGAAGCGGTTTGCGCTTTGATGGTTATCCCACGCTCTTTTTCAATGTCCATGGAGTCTAAAACTTGCGCCTGCATATCGCGGGCTTCAAGCCCACCACACCGCTGGATCAAACGATCGGCAAGCGTAGATTTACCGTGATCAATGTGAGCAATGATGGAAAAATTTCTGATGCGATTCATCAACGGAGAGACCTAAGTAGTTGAATTCAAATGATCATTGACATAAAAAAGGGCGCGTCAACTGCTGACGCGCCCGGAACCAACAATCTATGGCAACTGCGATAGTTGGAACTTTATTGTAGGCAAAATTGACCGCAAAGACAGCCCTTAATCGACCCCGATGGGTTCGTTGTAGGTCAACAACATGTAAGTTATTCACAGTTTGATCACAGGATAGATTGAAAAAAAAGAACAAGGTGTGAGCGAGCTGTGGAGTAATTGTGGAGACTGTGTGTGTATCAGCATAACAAGCATTTTGCGGATTCTAAATCGAGGCGTCTGACTTGCATTCGAAGATTCCAAGCCTTGATTGTAAGAAAAAAATATTCTTTACATTTCATTTTCACGGCACAGAATATCTTAAAAATAATCAATGAAAGTGACCTTTTTCCATCAAATCCCTTATACCCGACCTTGATTTAGGGTATTTTTTGCTCATTAGGCATTCTTTTTAATTACAAAAAACCAAAGGGTGATTGGCCCTAGGGTTTGACGTGTTGGACTTCATTTGCCCGGACGAATGATCGCGTATTGGGACCAATCCCCTCTTTTAAAGAGCACTGCCGTGGGCTTGGTTTTGTCCAACTTGGCTAAAGCACTCTCAAATTCTTTCACCGAATGAATCTCTATGTTGGCCAATTGCAAAATGACGTCGCCCTCTCTCAAGCCTGCACGCGCTGCCGCATCCACGGCTTGATCAACTCGCACGCCTAGACGAACCTTCAAGTCGCGTTTGGCGCTTTCACTTAAATCGCTCAAACTTAAACCCAAGGCGGCGAACGCGGTTGCAGCAGGGGCTTTTTCAGCGGGGGGGCTTGCGGCCACTTTCTTCTCTGCCTCAAACTCACCAACGGTGACCGAGATGTCTTTGTTCACGCCTCGCCTGAGCACACTCAACAGCGATTTGGTGCCAGGCTTGATGCCCCCCACAAACCTTGGCAGGTCGATTGATTTTTCAACCAGCTTGCCATCCACTTTGGTGATGATGTCGCCTGCCTCAAGACCGGCTTTTTCTGCAGGCGAGTTGGCCTCCACACTTTGAACCAAGGCACCCTGTGCTTTGGACAGCCCCATGGATTCAGCAAGCTCTTTGCTGACTGGCCCGATTTGAATGCCCAAGCGACCTCGTTGAACTCGTCCATTGAGCCTGAGCTGATCGCTGACACGAACAGCCTCATCGATGGGTATCGCAAATGAAATGCCCATGAACCCCCCGGAGCGTGAATAAATTTGGCTGTTGATGCCAATGACCTCACCACGCATGTTGATCAAAGGACCCCCCGAGTTGCCTGGGTTGATGGCCACATCGGTTTGAATGAACGACACGAACTCACCCGTGTCTCTTTGCTTGGCGCTCACAATACCGGCGGTGACGGTGTTCTCAAACCCAAAGGGGGACCCAATCGCCATGACCCACTCGCCAACTTTAAGTCGTCCCACATCTCCAATTCGAACAGCAGGCAAACCCGTGGCCTCAATCTTCACGACAGCCACATCCGTCCTTTTGTCAGATCCGATAATTTTTGCTTTGAACTCTCTTTTGTCAGGCAAGGTCACCAAGACTTGGTCGGCACCTTCAACCACGTGCGCGTTGGTCATGATCAAACCATCGGCACTCAAAATAAAGCCAGACCCAACCCCTTTGGGTTGCTCTTCCTCTTGAGGGGCATTGCGATTGGGCCGTGGTTGACGTGGCGCATTGGGCGCTCCTGGGTTACCGGGAAAAGGCACGCCAAAAAACTTCTTGAAGAGCTCTTGCATTTCTTCGTCCGCATCGGATGGGCCGTTTGCAGATGGCGCGCGTGTTGCAACTTTTTCAATGGTACGAATGTTGACCACAGAGGGGCCCACCAACTCAACCAAATCTGTGAAATCAGGCAAGGTCCGAGTCCCTTGTGCACCAGCAACAAGAGGCGAAAACACCCAACCCGAACAGGCCAGAAAAACCACCAGCCATGTGCAACGAATCCGTTGTAATGATTGAACCAAAAATTGCATACTTCTCTCCAAAAACAAGCCTCTCGATGGACCCAATCTCTTTTGAGCACCATCACAGGTACTCTGGACAAAGAGCAAGGTTTTTAGATGAGGTCGACATGAAAAAATACAAGCCCATCGCTTGGGCATTGTTTTTTATAAACTCAGCTCTAGAAATCGCAAAAACCTCAAAACGCTTTCACTTCCATCCTTCAAGTCGCAACCCAAGGGTGGAGGACTCTATCATGACTCGCGGGAACAAAGTTCTTGCAACAAGAGCCTTTTCAAGGCGCACGCTTGAAAATCAATGTGCCGTTGGTACCACCAAAACCAAAGTTGTTTTTCATGGCATAGTCGATCTTCATCTCTCTGGCGACATTGGCACAATAATCCAAGTCGCACTCGGGATCTTGGTTGTCGATGTTGATCGTTGGTGGACTGGTTTGATGCTGAAGCGCCAAGACGGTGAACACACTCTCTATGCCACCCGCACCACCCAGCAGATGACCGGTCATGGATTTGGTGGAGTTGACCACCACACGGTGCGCATGCTCACCCAAAGCAGCTTTGATGGCCTTGGTCTCATTGACATCCCCCAACGGCGTGGAGGTGCCATGCGCGTTCAAGTAATCGATTTGGTCGGCATTGATGTTGGCATTCTTTAAAGCATTGACCATGGCTCTTCTTGGGCCGTGCAAATCTGGGGCAGTCATGTGCCCAGCATCCCCACTCATGCCAAACCCTATCACCTCGGCGTAGATCTTGGCACCCCGAGCTTTGGCGTATTCATACTCTTCCAACACCATGGCGCCCGCGCCTTCACCCAATACAAAACCGTCTCGGTCTTTGTCCCAAGGACGTGAGGCCAGTTGAGGATGGTCGTTTCGCGTGGACAAGGCCCTCATGGCGGCAAAGCCTCCAACACCCAAAGGTGAAATGGTGGATTCGGCTCCTCCAGCCACCATCACATCGGCATCCCCAAATTCGATGATGCGAGACGCTTGACCAATGCTGTGCAGACCAGTTGTACAAGCCGTGGCAATGGCCAAATTGGGCCCTTTGAATCCAAAACGAATGGAGACATGCCCAGAGATCATGTTGATGATGGATGCGGGAACAAAGAAAGGAGAAATACGTCGGGGTCCTCGGTTGGTCAACTCCGTGTGCATCGACTCAATCAAGGGCAGTCCACCGATGCCAGAACCAATCAAACACCCAATTCTGGCTGCGGCCTCTTCGTCCAAGTCTGCGCCAGTGGGCAAACCAGCGTCCAAGACCGCTTGAATAGAAGCCACGATGCCAAAATGGATGAACGCGTCCATGCCGCGAGCATCTTTGGGGGAAATGTAGGCATCCAAGTCCAAACCTTTGACCTCACCAGCGAATTGGCAGGCAAAGGAGGTGGCATCAAATTTTTTGATGAAGTCTACACCAGAGCGTCCGCTCAGCAAGTTACTCCAGGATTCTTGGACTGTGTTGCCAACGGGGCTGACACAACCCAACCCAGTGACAACAACGCGACGTCGAGTCATGCAAACGAACCTTTTAAATCAGCTTTTTTGGTGGGCCAAAGCGTAATCAATGGCATTTTGTACAGTTGTGATTTTTTCAGCATCTTCGTCAGGAATCTCAATGGCAAACTCGTCTTCAAGTGCCATGACCAATTCAACTGTATCTAAAGAATCGGCGCCCAAATCGGCCACAAAGGCCTTTTCATTGGTCACTTGAGATTCTTCGACACCGAGTTGCTCGGCAATAATTTTTTTGACACGTACTTCGATATCACTCATGTTTTACTCAGAGGGTTGTAAAGGAACTATCGATTTTACTCGAAAACCAGGAGCAAATACCCAAATCAGGGCTCCTGGGCAAATGTAATCCTAAGGCATTAACATGCCGCCATTGACATGCAACTCTTGTCCAGTGATGTAACCCGCTTGGGGGCTTGCCAAAAAACTCACCGCATAAGCCACATCCTGAGCCTGTCCCAGTTGACCCAGCGGGATTTGCGCCATCAAGGCTTGTGTTTGGGCTTCACTCAAGGCTGCTGTCATGTCCGTTTGAATAAACCCTGGAGCCACACAATTGACGGTGATGTGACGGCTTCCCAATTCTCTTGCAAGTGCGCGGCTCATGCCAGCCAGACCCGCTTTGGCTGCAGCGTAATTGGATTGACCAGGATTGCCGCTGGCTCCCACGACGCTGGTGATGTTGATGATGCGCCCATATCGCTGCTTCATCATGGGCCGAATGGCAGCCCTGCAAAGTCTAAAGACCGAGCTCAAATTGGTTTGGATCACTTGATCCCAATCATCGTCCTTCAAGCGCATGGCCAACATGTCTTTGGTGATGCCTGCGTTGTTGACCAACACGTGCAAAGCACCATGTTCTTTGACCACCCCATCGATCAAAGCCTCGACTGCCAACTTGTCATTGACATCCAAGACAACGCCTTTAGAGCCCGCAAAGGACGACAAGGCCTCGCCGATGCGATGCGCACCGGCCTCTGTTGTGGCCGTACCCATCACACGCATACCTTTTTGCGCCAATTCAAGCGCAATGGCCGCACCAATACCACGGGTCGCACCTGTGACCAAGGCCACGTGTTCAGACAAAGAAGAGGTAGTCATAAGGCGTTTGTCTTTAATAAATCTTTCAAGGATTGAACACCCTGAGGGTCTTTCAAACTTGCACTCTCTAAACTGGGATCAATTCGCTTGGTCAAACCGCTCAAGACTTGACCCGGCCCACACTCGACCACCAAACTTACACCCAAGGACTTCAGTGCTTGAACACACTCCACCCATCTCACAGGCATGTAAGCCTGCCTGTACAAAGCATCTTTGATCTTCTCCGAGTTGGAGTACGAAGCCACATCCACGTTGTTGATCAAGGGTATCAATGGAGCGCTCAATTCAATCGAGTTCAATTTTTCTTTCAAACTGTTGGCTGCAGGTCGCATCAATGTGGAGTGAAAGGGTGCAGAGACTGGCAAAGGCAAAGCACGCTTGGCGCCCTTTTCCTTTAACACCTGACAGGCCCGCTCAACCAGTGCTTTGTGGCCGGCAATGACGGTTTGCAGGGGGTCATTGAAATTGACCGCTTCGACAAGCTC
>JBAXNB010000024.1:0-23105 GCA_037134015.1 Betaproteobacteria bacterium
CCTCGTAGAAGTCACCTTTTTTGACCGCAGTTGTTTTCAAACTTGTCGTGTCTGAACCTGAACTGGGCTCCGTCACCCCGAAGGCTTGTAGTCGCAATTCTCCACTGGCTATTTTGGGCAAATAAAAATCTCTTTGTGTTGGATTGCCGTGTCTTAGCAAAGTCCCCATGATGTACATCTGGGCATGGCCTGGACTTGCAACACATCCACTTGCATTGATTTCTTCCAAAATGACCGCCGCAGCCCTGATGGGCAAGCCCGAGCCCCCATACTCCTCTGGTATCAAAGAGGCTAGAAATCCAGCTTGCGTCAAAGCTTCAATAAAAGCCGTTGGGTAACTTGAATCCTTTTCAAGGCCTCGCCAGTAACTTCCCGGAAACCGTCCACAAATGCGCTTGACCGCATCTCTGAGCTCTGGGTAGTCCATGCCCAAGAACATACTGACATCAGAATCATCTGGTTTGTTTGTTGACATGTTTAAACTTCAGAACTAGGGTTAGAGAATAGGGATCTGACACTTGTTAAATCTTCTAAATGAGTGAGTCTTTCATACAGCACGTGGGCGAATGCCATTTCATCCTTTGAACCCCCATACATCCAACAATCCAGAAATTTTTGTTTCAAGGCTTCATTTGAAACAGGTAAAAAAGCATTGCCTCTAGGAAAACGAATATCGCCAGAGTCGATTTCTTGACCATTCTTTAAATGGATGATCACTCGATCGTTGACTGAAAATGCAGGATCAATGGGGCACTTGGTATCCATCACTTCAACTGTCACAAGTTGCATCAGTTCTTGAACATCTCTTTGCCTGACAAAACCGTCGCTCAGCTCTGACAATCCCACTTCCCCCCCCCATAATGCACTGGCCACAGAAAACTCCAAGCTAAATTTGGCCTCAAGTCCGCTTTGGGGTAAGTGATTTCTTAACATGGAGGCTTGGGCAGGCCCAATAAAAGCATGCACCCTGGACACATCCGTGTGCTTGAATGCGTGAGAACTCATGGCATCCAAAACGCCATCAATGACACGGTGGGCGGAGTAACACATCGGGTACTGTTTGATAGAGAGTCTGGCATTCGTGATTCTTGAAGCACTTAAGCACCTCGCTGGGCTTTGCCTATCGACCCGCCCTTTGGGAGAAATGGCATTTAAAAACCCTGCGTTGGACTCAAACACAGCGCTTGCAGCCTCCATGCCATTTTTAGCGAAATGCACGGCCTCAATGGCGTTGGACACAGCTCTTCCGGCTTGCATGGGCTTGGACATGGATCCAAAATTGGCCGTGAGACCACCTGCCATGCTTGCTGCCAGAGAAATTGCATGCGTGGCTTGAACCGCACTCAATTGGTAGAGATAGGCAACTGCAGCCGCGCATGCCACTGTTCCAAGAACAGCAGTTGGATGCCAACCCTTCAAATGGTATTGATCTGTTTCGCGACTCAACAACTCTGCCCAGACCTCGTAACCGACCCAATAGGCCTCAAGCACTTTTTCACCCGATAAATTCAAAGCGTGTCCAACAGCCCAGACCGCAGGACCAAGCACCACGCTAGGGTGCCCCGAGAGCGCCACATCATCGTAATCCAGGGCATGTCCAAGGCTAGCGTTTAAAAATCCAGCCTGTTGAATTTTCAAATGTGTTTTGAACACGGGCACGGGAGCGAACATAGCAGGGTTCAGTGTTTTTTCTGTAGACCCCTTGAATATCTCTCCAGCTTCTTGAAAGTTTTTGAACAACAAATTGGCAACCGGTTCCTTGATGGCTGCATACATGGTTGCCACGGTATCGGTCATGCCCATCTTGATGATCTCAAAGGCCTCTTTTCGCAACTCATGCAAGCTCACATCCTCAGAACTTGCATGGTTTGCACAGAAAAAAGGCCTGTGGATGAATTGTCCCAACTCGATAGATAAACCCAATTGACTCATACATTCATTCCCATCTTGATAGTTCCAGTTGAAGGAGGCTTACATTGCTTAGCTTGAGAGTTCATTCAAGCTTTGGATTCAACCACTTTTTACTGCTCTCCCCCAATTTAGGCGGAGCGGCATAGGAAGTCGGTCGAACGCCGTTGAAACTCAAGGGAAGCCCCAAAAATTGCATACCTGTCTGCGGCACAGATTGGAGCAATCCCAAGGCTTGTGTTTGCTCGTGTTCAAGCATCTGAGCCAGATTTTGAATGGGCGCACAAGGCACGCCTTTGGCATCCAGTTTCATCTGCCACTGCGCTGACGTTTGGGTCGCTAAAATTGCATCGATCATGGCGTAAAGGTCCTGACTGTGTTTGACCCGATCTGGATTTGTAAGGAACTTTGGATCATCAGCCCATTCAGGATGACCAAGCACTTCACACAAAGAACGAAATAAATCATCGCTTCCAGCTGCGATCACCAACTCAGAGTCCAAGGCCTGATAGGCCTTGTAAGGCACAATACCTGGCGCCCCCGAGCCTTGCTTTGAACTCAACTCGCCACTGGCCAAAAATTGCGCCGCCAACAAGGAAACCCATTGCGTCGCAGTCTCGTACAAGGACACATCGATGCATTGACCAATACCCGTCTCGCGCTTGTTCAACAAAGCGCTCAACATTCCAATCACAGACCACATCCCAGTGCCCATGTCAACGATAGAGGCCCCTACACGAACCGAGGGCCTGCCCACTTCACCCGTGGTGCTCATGATGCCGCCAAAAGCTTGCATCAAAGGGTCGTAGCCAGGCTTGGATTTCAGAGGTCCTGCTTGTCCAAAAGCGCCCAAATTACAGTAAATCAAGGATGGCTTGAGTGACATCAAGGTTTTCCCATCAAGTCCCAGTTCCTCCACATGCCCTGGACGTAAATTTTGCAAAACAATATCAGCTTGGTTCACAATCAAATCGATCAAAGCTTGTCTTTGCTGCTGATCTCTGAGATCACAAACCACAGAGTCCTTGTTTCGATTGAGGGCTTGAAAAAAAGCTGATGCACCCTCCCAAAAGGGAGGCCCCTATCTCCTTGCGTCATCGCCTTGGGGTTTTTCAATTTTGACAACCCGAGCACCTAGCTCTGACAGTATTTGGGCTGCATAAGGGGCAGCCACACTGCTACCCAATTCGATCACCAAAAGATCTTTAAAGGCATTGGAAAACATAGGAGAGTGTGTCATGCGCTGGATAAAGGATGGGCTTGGGCCTTAAGGATCTTAAGACTTAGATGGCATTCAAACTTTTTAAAGATGGTTCACAAGCGAACCATTCTATGGGTCTGCACTGGACTGTCAATGGGACATCTACCCGGCACAAAACCTTCGGCCGGATGATCTAATCAGGTCAGCATCTTCACCTTTGTATCGATTGACTTATTGAGGTACGAACCATGTCAAGACCAATTAAAAACTCTCCTCCTCGCGACAGCATGTCAGGTGGCGAGGATCCAAAGCGACGTCAATTTCTAAAAACGCAAATCCTCTTGGCCTTGGCCACCGCGGGCATGATCAATTCGCCCGAGTCATTTGCTGCGGATGCGCCCAAAAACAATTACCCGACACGACCCATCAAAATGATCGTGCCATGGCCTCCTGGGCAAGCCACCGATCTAGCAGCAAGGGTCATGAGCCAAGAAATGTCCAAATTCATAGGCGCGCAAATCATCATTGACAACAAGGCTGGCGCTGGAGGTGGAATTGGTACAGATGCTGTTGCAAAATCAACACCCGATGGATACACGATTTTGGCAGGCTCAAGTGGTCCTGTGACCGTCAGTCCTTTGCTTCAAAAGACACCTTATGACGTAGAGAAAGAGTTGATTCCTGTGGCCATGCTTGGCCTGTCTCCTTACGTGCTGGTCACCTCGGTCAACTTCCCTGCGAAAGATATCAGGGAATTGGTGGACATGTTCAAATCCACACCCGGCAAATACACCTTCGCCACTTCTGGCACCGGAGCAACCGCCCACCTGATCACCGAGGCGTTCAACGCTGCCCTTGGCATACAAGGCGTTCACATCCCCTACAAGGGCTCGGTACCCGCATTGACCGATGTGGTGAGCGGGCAAGTGCATTACTGCATAGAAACTGCTGCATCCGTGATGCCTTTGGTCAGGGGAGGCAAACTCAAGCCCTTTGGTGTTTCCCTAGAAAAGGGCAGCATCGTCACGCCAGGCATCCCCTCCATGGCAAGTACTTTGGATTTACCAGGGTTTGACATGGGGGCTTGGCTAGGCCTGATGGTTCCAACGGGCACGCCAAAGGACGTTATCGACAAAATCTCTAGCGCCACTGAAAAGGCCATGTCCTCAGCCGAGGTCAAGCAAGCCTTCAACACCATCGCCCTGGAAATAGACTACCGCCGTAGCGATGAATTCATTAAATACCTCAAGAACATCAGATCCGCTTTTTCTGATGTGATCAAGAAAAACAACATCAAAGTTGAAGGCTAAGCTGGTGCTCCTAGGGGTTCGACTTTGGGATAAGGTCCATCCAATAAAACAAATTGGGAGAGGACCAAGTCGCGAACTTTTTTGCGGCTGATCTTGCCTTGAGCATTTCTCGGCAAAACCTTAAAATCCAAGGTGATCCTAGGTTGCTTGTGCTTGGACAAAGAGATCAGTCTCTTGAAAAGCTCCTCTGTCCAACCCGTCTTCGCACCTTCAGCCACGGCAATGATCACTTCGCCCCAATACTCTGAGGCCAGGGAAGTGATACAAACACCCTCCCACTGAGCAGCGCCGACCAATTGCAATTCAATTTCATCTGGATTGACTCGGTACCCGCCTGTTTTGATCACATCTGCAATTCGCCCTGTGAGCATCAAGCGTCCCTTTTCATCAAAATAACCCAAGTCCCCCGTTGCATGCCAGCCCTCTTGCTCATGCTCAATGATGCCCTCTGGGTTCATCAAAAAAGAAGACATTTGGGGCGCTCTAAGGTAAATCTCACCTTCAGCAATGCCCTCTTGCATTTCATGATCTTCTGAAGGGGCGAGAGGCATGATTTTCATCTCTACCCCTGGTTGAGGCCAACCCACACAAGCTCCGGCAGGCAGGGGATGAGTCTGATAAAACTCAAGGGACTGCTCAGGGGTCAATACAGTGATGGGGTTGACGCACTCAGACTTTCCATAAGTGACCCTCACAACTGGACCAAACATCTGATGCGCTTTGTCATACAACCCTTTGGACAGAGCTTGTGTTCCTGTGAAAATACAACGAACCCCCTTAAAGACTCGCCCCTCATGACCTTGGATCAATTTGCCCAGTACAGTGGGAGGTGCAAAAATATATTGCAATTGCCCAGCCTCTAAAAGTGGGGTGATCTTAGGCAACTCAACGCCATTGAGCAAAATCACTTCTGCACCAAAGTCAGCCCAGGCGAAGGTCATCAGCGATGCACCATGAACAAAGGGCGTCATCAACAAGAGCTTGGACCCCCTTTGCGGAATAAAGGGCATCGACGCCTTGAGCATTTGCTCGGCAATCCACCTTCTTTCATGGGTATAGACAACACCTTTAGGCTTACCCGTTGTACCCGAAGTAAATAAAATGCGGCCCCAGTCCTGTGAAGCGACGCTTGGAAGAACATCCAAGGCATGAAATTGACGCTTGGGCGATCTCATGCTTTCATCTTGCAGACTCTCAATGGTGATGACCTTCAAACCAAGCGAGCTCAACTCCTCGTATTTGTTCTCATAAGTGATGATCCAATTGAACTTCGCCACATCAACACACCAAAGTATTTCCTCGATGGTGCTGTTGAAATTCAAAGGCACCTCGCATGCACCATTCAACTTGATGCCATAGGTGATCCAAATGGCATCCAAATGATTGGGTAGCAGTGAAGCAACAGGCTCAGAACTTTTGACGCCTTTTTCAATCAAAACATGAGCCACATGGTGGGCCAACTCATTGAGGTCGTTGAAGGTGATTTTTCCGAGTGCTCCATCAGAGGCAAAGGTCGTTTGCCCAAATTTTTGAGACAACTGATGCAAACTTTCAGACCAGTTGATGTGCGCGATCGAAGATTGAGGAGAATCAGTTGACATCTTTGATTTCAAAAAAAGTCAGACAGACAACCTAAAACAGCCCAAAGGTTCAGACCTGAAAACTGCTTGAACAAGAGACCATGCACATTGCAACACAGCAGTTGGCTGAGTCAAAACATGAAGAGAGGATTTGGAAATTTTAGAGTGTAGAGAATCAACCCACACATCCAAGATTGAGGTTGATACGCTCCAAATCAAATCACCCAGGGTCAAAGGGTTCACTTTTATCATCAAGTTATTGTAGACAATAAAGCGAACCAAGCTAGCAGGCGCTAGGGGGTGTTTTCACCAACTCAAAGGGTAAGTCACTCGACCTCTTAAGCCAAATCGGCAATTTGTACTTGAGACGTGAAGCGGTAACCTGCTCCACGGACAGTTTCGATCATCGGCCCAGCTGAGCCCAAAGACTCTCGCAAACGCTTCACGTGAACGTCCACGGTTCTTTCCTCAATGAACACATGATCACCCCAAATCTTATCGAGCAATTGGGAGCGCGAATGCACGCGCTCAGCATGGCGCATCAAGTAATTGAGCAATTTGAACTCTGTAGGCCCAACTTTCAGTGCAGTCCCCCTGAAAGTCACCCGATAGGTCGCACCGTCCAAGGTCAAGTCACCCACCGTGACCGTGTCAAGTGCTTGCTCTGGGGCACGCCTACGAAGAACTGCGCGTATACGGGCCAGCAATTCTTGTGTCGAAAAAGGCTTGGTGATGTAGTCGTCCGCACCCGCATCGAGACCAGAAACTTTATCGCTTTCGTCGCTTCTAGCTGTCAGCATGAGAATCGGTACACTCTTGACCCGTGGATCAGCACGCCATCTTTTGGCCAAGGTGACGCCGCTTTGCCCAGGCAGCATCCAATCCAAAAGAATGATATCTGGCAGTATCGTGTCGATCTCTCTTTGAGCTGATTCGCCGTCTTCTGCCCAAATGGGCGTCAAACCATTGTGACGAAGATTGACTGCAATCAACTCTGCAATTGAAGACTCATCTTCGACGATCAAAACTCTTGGTGGATGTCTCATGTAAATAATTTATTTTATTGAAGTGTCGATTCAATTTGCTCAATGGAGGTGTGTCTTACATCGGCACCGTTGACGATGTAAATGATCAGTTCTGCAATATTTTTTGCATGGTCACCAATTCGTTCAATGGCTTTGGCAATGAAGAGCAAATCTAGGCTTGCTGAGATGGTTCTTGCATCTTCCATCATGTAAGTGATCAAAATTCTTAAAAACCCGTCAAATTCAGCATCGATCAAGTTGTCTTCTTTCAAGATCGTCAAAGCGGTCTTTGTGTCCAAACGAGCAAAGGCATCCAGTGCTTTTCTCAAAATGGAACTGGCCATCTCAGACGCCACTCTAAGTTCTGAGGCTGGCAAAGCGCGACTGTTGCCACTTTGAATGATGGACTTCACCATGCGTGCAATTTTCTCTGCCTCATCGCCCGCTCTCTCCAAATTCGCTGTGGTTTTGGAGATGGCCATCAAAAGTCGTAAATCAACCGCTGTTGGCTGCCTTCTTCCAATGATGGAGGTCAGATCGCGATCAATCTCTACCTCCAAAGCATTGACCCTCTTCTCGCTTTCGATGACGTGGTCTGCAACTTCAGCACTGAACTGAGATAAAGCATAAACAGCTTGTCGAATTTGAGATTCGACCAAACCGCCAAGCTCCATGACCCTGGAGGAGACGCTGTTGAGTTCGGAGTCAAATTGCGTAGAGAGATGCTTATCAGCCATTTTTATATCCTATTGATCTTTTAAATTTAATCTAAACTTGCCCAACCCAATTTCAACCAAAACGCCCAGTGATGTAATCTTCGGTTTCTTTTCTTTGTGGCTTAAAAAACATTTGCTCAGTAGGGCCAAACTCAACCAAGTCGCCAAGATACATGTAAGCCGTGAAGTCACTGCAACGAGCAGCCTGCTGCATGTTGTGGGTCACGATCACAACGGTGTAATCTTGTTTGAGCTCAATGATCAGCTCTTCAACTTTGGCCGTGGAGATGGGATCCAAAGCGGAGCAAGGCTCATCCAACAACAAGACCTCTGGCTTGATAGCAATGCCTCTAGCAATGCACAAACGCTGCTGCTGACCGCCAGACAAGCCAGAACCACTTTGCTGTAACTTGTCCTTGACCTCGCCCCACAGAGCTGCTTTTTTCAAGGCCCATTCAACGCGGTCTTCCATTTCACTTTTGGACAAGTTTTCAAACAACTTCACGCCAAAAGCAATGTTATCAAAGATGGACATTGGAAATGGGGTTGGCTTTTGAAAGACCATGCCCACTTTGGCCCTGATCAACGCAACATCTTCTTTGGAGGTCAATAAATTTTCTCCATCAAGAACAATGGAGCCTTCAGCTCTTTGCTCTGGATACAGCTCATACATGCGATTGAATGTTCTGAGCAAGGTGGATTTTCCACAACCAGAGGGACCAATGAAGGCGGTCACTTTGTTTTCAGGGATTTCTAAATTGATGTTTTTTAGAGCGTGAAATTTTCCATAATAAAAGTTCAAGTCTTTGACTGATATTTTGGATTGAGTAAGAGTTTCTGTTTGCATCATGATTCCAATGGATGTTTAAGACTTTTGTCTGGTGACAATTCGAGCCAAAATATTCAAACCTAGAACTGCTAGCGTGATCAAAAACACACCAGCCCAGGCCAATTCTTGCCAATTTTGATAAGGACTCATTGCAAACTTAAAGATGGTGACCGGCAGACTTGCAACAGGTCCATTCAAGCTAGACGTCCAAAATTGGTTGTTGAGCGAGGTGAACAGCAATGGAGCAGTTTCACCTGATATACGTGCAACGGCGAGCAAGATGCCCGTCACAACACCCGATCTTGCAGCTTTCAACGTGATACCAATGATCACCTTCCACTTTGGTGCACCAAGGGCATAGGCTGCCTCTCTCAGTCCAGATGGAACCAAAAGCAGCATGTTTTCAGTCGTACGAATCACCACGGGAATGACAATCAATGCGAGGGCCAAAATACCCGCCCATCCTGAGAATGTGTTGAACCGCGCAACAACCAAAGTGTAGACAAAGAGCCCGATCACGATCGATGGTGCTGACAGCAAAATTTCATTGACAAAACGAGTCACATTGGACAGTTGCCCCTTGGGGTTGTACTCCGCCAAATAGATCCCAGCCATGACGCCAATGGGTGTACCAACAAAAGTTGCCAAAAACACCATCAAAAATGACCCATACAACGCATTTGCAATACCACCAGGGTCGTTCGGTGCAGGCGTCATTTCTGTGAAGGTCGCTACGGTGAGCCCATGGATACCTAAAAATATGGTTTGCCACAAAATCCATATCAACCAAATCAGACCAAAAGCCATGGCAGCCAATGACAAGGTGATCGCAAGTTGATTGGTTCTCTTTCTGGCTTCGAACTTTGCCACTCTGTCTTGACTCATGAAGAAGTCCCTTCATTTTTACGCATTCTGGCCAACAACAATTTGGAAAGTGACAAGACCACAAATGTAATAAAAAACAAAACCAAGCCTAAATAAATGAGCGAGGCTTGGTGCAGACCCGTCGATGCCTCGGCAAACTCGTTGGCCAAAGCCGAGGTGATGCTGTTCGCGGGCTCAAAGAAACTGATGGAGTTGAGTTGGTTCATGTTACCAATCACAAAGGTGACCGCCATGGTTTCACCCAAAGCGCGACCCAACCCGAGCATGATGCCACCAATGACACCCGCCTTGGTGTAGGGTAGCACCACTTTAGAGACAACCTCCCATGTGGTGGAGCCCAAGCCGTAGGCAGACTCTTTCAAGAGCGGAGGGGTGACTTCAAAAACATCTCGCATCACAGAGGCGATGAACGGGATGATCATGATCGCGAGAATGATACCTGCAGACAAGATACCAATGCCAACAGGAGGACCACCAACAAGTGCTCCAACAACAGGCACCGAGCCCAATAATTTTTGCAGAGGAATCTGCACGTAGGCGGACAAAATGGGTCCAAAAACAAGCAGGCCCCACATGCCGTAAACGATGGATGGAATTGCAGCAAGCAACTCGATGGCTGTTCCCAAGGGCCTCTTGAGCCAAGCGGGCGACAACTCGGTCAGGAAAAGCGCAATTCCAAAACTGACTGGAACAGCAATGGCCAAAGCGATGATCGACGTGGCCAATGTGCCATAAATCATCACCAAACCACCAAATTCACTTTGCACGGGATCCCAAACACTGCGCGTGAGAAAACCAAGACCGTACTCACTGATAGCAGGCCAAGCACCGCTGAGCAGCGACAGCAAGATGCCTAGAAGCATTGCCAAGGTCAAACAAGCGGCAAATAAAGCAGCCCAACCGAACAACTTGTCCACTAGACCATTGACTCTTTGACTGGCTTTGTTGGGTGAATTGTTCATTCTTGAAGGAAATAATTGACTAGAAGAGTTTGAGTCAGGAACTCCATCCTCTATAGAAGGTTGATAACTCATGAAGTTCCTGAATCTGTTTTTTATAAATTAAAACGCAATAGCTTTGCCAGACGCATCTTTGATTTGTGACCAAGATTTACGAATAGCGTCTTTGACTGAATTGGGCATTGGCACATAGTCCAAGTCGTCAGCAGTTTTGTCACCATTTTTATAAGCCCAATCGAAAAACTTCAAGCTTGAGGAAGCTGAAGCTGGTTTGTCTTGAACTTTGTGCATCAAAATGAAGGTAGCGCCAGTGATGGGCCAAGAATCTTTGCCAGGCTGGTTGGTCAAAATTTGATAGAAAGTTTTTGCCCAATCTGCACCAGCAGCAGCAGCCTTGAAAGCTGTGTCATCTGGATCTACGAATGTGCCAGCGCTGTTTTTCAATTTAGCATAGGTCATTTTGTTTTGTTTGACATAGGAATACTCAACATAGCCAATTGAGTTAGGAATACGTGTCACAAAAGCCGATACGCCCTCGTTGCCTTTGCCACCCAAACCGACTGGCCAGTTGGGTGCAGTGCTCTCGCCTACTTTTGTTTTCCAATCAGCACTGATTTTGCTCAAGTAATTCGTGAAAATAAATGATGTGCCCGAACCGTCAGAGCGTCTTACTGGTGCAATCAATGCATCAGGCAAGTTCAAAGTGGGGTTCAAGGCTTTAAGAGCTGGATCATCCCATTTGGTGATCTTGCCCAAGTAAATATCGGCCAACAACTCGCCTGTTAAAAGCAATTTGCCTGGAGCTACGCCAGCGATGTTCACAACAGGAATCACGCCGCCAATCACTGTAGGAAATTGGATTTGATTCTTTTTGTTCAAATCTTCATCCGTCAAAGGCATGTCAGAAGCACCGAAATCAACTGTTTTTGCATCAATTTGCTTGATGCCGGCACCAGAACCAACGGATTGGTAGTTGACCTTGACGTTGGTTGCTTTGTTGTAGTCAGCAGCCCATTTGCTGTACAAAGGAGCAGGAAAAGAAGCTCCAGCACCTGTGATGTCTTCTGCATATGCAGCTGTTGCACCTAATGCAGCAAAAACAGCTGCAATGATCGATAAACGCTTAATCATGAAAAGTTTCCCCATTAGTTAAAAAGCTGGTTCACTTTATCTGTCATTTATGACAATATTATGACTTATCACAACAAAAACCCAGATTGGCATCAATAAAACTCATGCACATGACACCAAGATGTCATAAATTAGTCATATGATTACACCATTCCGATACAACACTTTAAAAAGAATAAATTTTCATAATGGAAAATGGCGCACTTTTGGCAGCCGTCGATTTAGGCTCAAACAGTTATAGACTAGAAATCGGTAGACTTGAACACGGACACGTTCACCGAACCGAATACATCAAGGAAACCATCCGACAAGGCAATGGACTGGATGAAAACAGGAATCTTCGCCCAGAAGCCATGCAAAGGGGCTGGGATTGTCTGGCAAGATTTGCTGAGCGCTTGTCTGGCTTTGACAAGAAAAATGTTCGCGCCGTTGCCACCCAAACTTTAAGAGAGGCCAAAAACCGAGAAGAGTTTTTGGAGCAGGCCTCTCGCACACTTGGCTTTCCCATTGAGGTCATTTCAGGTCGCGAAGAAGCGCGACTGATCTACGAAGGGGTTGCTCAACTGCTGCCCCAGTCAAAAGAAAACAGATTGGTCATTGACATTGGCGGGCGATCCACCGAGATCATTCTTGGAAAAAACCTCAACGCCGAGGTCATGGAGTCTTACCGCACCGGTAGCGTTGCTTGGAGCATGAAGTACTTCAAAGACGATCTCTTCAGTCTTGAAGCCTTCGAGAAAGCCGAAATTGCTGCCAAAGCCGTTTTGGACGAGGCTTTCACGCTCTACCCCAAAGAAAGCTGGGATCAAGCCTATGGCTCCTCTGGGACCATCGGAGCGGTGTGCGATATTCTTTTTGCCAATGGTTGGAATCCAGATGAAATCACGCGCTCTGGCCTTGCGTGGCTCAAGAAGTCCCTCATCAGAGCTGGAACCGCGAGCAATTTGCGGCTTGAAGGGCTCAAAGAAGACAGGAAAGCCGTCATTGGTGGCGGCATCTCTGTTCTGATCGCGGTCTTTGACATCCTTGAAATAGACACCATGCATTGTGCTCAAGGTGCACTTCGGCACGGTGTACTTTATGATTTGATTGATCGAGATGATGATCAATACGACGTAAGAAGCATCACCATCACAAGGCTGCAAAAAGTCTTTGGCGTCGACATGAAACAATCCCAAAGAGTCAGCCAAGTGGCTAACTTTTTGTTTGACCAATTGAACAACAAAGAGCTCGATCAGACTGAACAAAGTCAGTTCAAGAAAAAACTCTCCTGGGCCTGTGACCTGCACGAGATTGGCATGGTCATCTCACACAGCGATTACCACAAGCACGGCGCCTACATCTTGGATCAAAGCGATACACCAGGCTTCACGATACCAGAGCTGCATCGCTTGAGTTTGTTGGTCCTTGGACACCGGGGTAAATTGCGCAAACTCAACATCAATTTCGACGATGAGAGCTTTTGCCATCAATTGTTATGCCTGCGTTTGGCCGTCATCTCGTGTCACGCCAGAAGAGAGCCTGACTACAAGTCTTTAAAGATCAAGGTTTCAAAAAAGAGTCCCAAAACCATTGATCTCGAAATCCCCAAGGCTTGGACTCAATCCTATCCTCAGTCTTTTCACTTGCTACAAATGGAGACCCAATCTTGGCTTAAAACCAGCTGGGATCTCAGAATCAACAGCGACTGATGCGCCTGGGGATCATACCAAGTCCACGCTTTGCACAGCGTGAAGGCTTGATTGGGCATGATCGTCTCGCGTTTTGGTTTTGATCCACCACACGGAAGCTTTTTTGATCGAGCATTCACCGACTTTCATATCAAACAAGTGCGCGACGATATGTCCTAAATAAGGTTGGTGTCCAACCACCATCACAGCACCTTTGGCCATAGGCCACTGCACCAACTCAAGGACCTCTTGCACTTGCCCGTTGGGAGAGAGCTCTTCTCTTAATTTGTATCTCCGCCCTAAGGCCATCACAGTTTGCTCACACCTCACGGCAGGGCTACAAAAGATGCGGGTGCCTTGGGGCAACACCCGGTCGAGCCACACCGACATGCGAGCTGCTTGGCGCTCCCCCTTGGGCGTCAAATGCCGATCCATGTCGTTGCCATTTTCGGCCAACTCAATGGCCTCAGCATGCCTCCATAAAATCAAGTCCATTTCGCATCCCCTAAAAGATCATGCCTTTTTACAAGCTATTTGTTGGCCGCATAACGCCTCATCAAGGCTTGCTGCGCACTGTGGGTGATTTTCCCATGCCCAGAAGAAGCTTTTTCATATTTCCCATTGGCCTGCAAACTCCAAGCGTCCTCTGTGTCGCCAAGATAAGCCAACAAGCATTCATCGATCAGTCGTTGCCTCAAATCCGGATCCAAAACCGGCCAAGCAATCTCGACTCGGCGGAGCATGTTGCGGTTCATCCAATCGGCACTTGAGAGGTACAAATGCTCGGTCTCGTCGTTGGCAAAATAAAAAAGTCGGGAATGCTCTAAAAAGCGTCCAATGATCGAACGCACTTTGATGTTTTCTGTTTGTTCGGGCACTTGAGCAGACAAAATACATGCACCACGAACGATCACATCAATGAGCACACCGGCTTTGCTGGCCTCCATCAAGGATTTGGCAAGTCGCTCATCCGTTAAAGAGTTCATCTTTAAAACAATGCGACCCCTTTGGCCTCTCAAGGTACTGGCACTGACTGCATTGACAAAATGAATCAATTGATCGTGCAACTGAAAAGGCGCCACCAACAAGTGATGAAGCCTGGGTAGTGGGCTTAGCCCAGCCAGGTGAATAAAAACTTGCTCCACATCTGATGTGATTTTGGTGTCGCCTGTCAACATGCTGATGTCGGTGTACAACCTGGCCGTTCTGGAGTTGTAATTGCCGGTGGAGAGATGCGCGTACCTCACCAATTTGCGCCCCTCTTTTCGAGTCACCAAAAGCATTTTGGCATGGGTCTTCAAGCCCACGACGCCATAGACCACTTGCGCACCAATGGACTCCAATCTCTCAGACCAGTTGATGTTGGCCTCTTCATCAAAACGAGCCTTCAACTCCACGACGGCTGTGACTTCCTTGCCTCTGCGCACAGCCTCCCTTAAGAGATCCATCAACTCAGAGTCAGCACCCGTTCTGTAAATGGTTTGTTTGATGGCCAACACGTTGGGATCGTTCACCGCTTCCCTCAAGAACGCAAGGACTGCAGAAAAACTCTCAAAGGGTTGGTGAATCAAAATGTCCCGTCGCTTGAGCTGACTGAAAATGGACTCCACCGCAGTGTAAGTTTTAGGAAAGGACGACTTGTAGGGTTTGAACAAAAGCGCGGGTTCATCCACCAAGTCGATCATCTGGTTCAAACGCACCAAGTTCACAGGCCCATGGACCCTGTACAAAGCCGACTCGGGCAATTCAAATTGTTTGAGCAAGAAATGATAAAGATCTTGCGAGCATACCGATGAAACCTCTAGCCTGACAGCTTGTCCAAATTGCCGCTGCTCCAGTCCTTGTCGAAGTGCTGTTCGTAAATTTTGCACATCCTCCTCATCCACTGCAAGCTCGGAGTCTCTGGTCACTCGAAATTGAGAAAATTGCCCCACATGACGACCGGGAAACAAATCACTCAGATGCGCACGTATCACACTGGACAAAGCCACAAAATAATTTTTTTTGCCAACGATTTTTTCTGGTATTTTGATGATCCGCGGCAAGACCCGAGGGACCTTGACAATTGCAATTTCATTTTCTCGACCAAATGCATCTGCACCAGAAAGCCTCACAATGAAATTGAGGGATTTGTTGGCGACGGTTGGAAAAGGATGGGCCGGATCCAAACCCACAGGAACCAGCAAGGGTCTGACCTCATGATCGAAATACTGTTTCACCCATTTTTTTTGCAAGCCATTTCGTTCAGCATGGGAGAGCAGTCGCAGACCTTTGCTGGCAAAGTCAGGCAACAAGTCTTCGTTGTAAAGCGCATATTGCTCATCCACCAAACGATGGGCCAACTCTGAAAGCTTGTTAAATGAGTGGCTGCTGTAAAGTGCTTTGCTGTCGTGGTGATGCACGGCGCGCAAATGAAGTGCCATCCTGACTTCAAAGAACTCGTCTAAATTAGAAGACACAATGCACAAATAGCGCAGTCTCTCTAAAAGAGGAACATCTTTTCTTTTGGCCCAGTCCAACACCCGCTCATTGAAGGCCAGAAAGCTTTCATCTCTAGGCAGAAAAAGATACTCTTTAGAATTGCTCAAGTCACTGATCCTTTATTTAGCAGATTGGAACCACAAGAGTCCAATTCTAAGGTAAACGAAGTGATTACTCTGGCAATTTTGGCTAACGGCACTGAACCAAGTAGGAATGAAACAAATGACAGGCTTTTTGCCAGTCAAAGTCAAGTGCTCTTTGCCTGGCTTGGGAGCGGTCGATCTGAAGCGCTTGTTCAACGGCCAAGGCCAGGTCCTTGTCCAAGGCTCCGCCCAAGTTTTTACCGGCATCGTCCTTTTTCTCAAGCACCTGTAGCGGCCCATCCACAGGGAAAGCTGCCACGGGTGTGCCGGTGCTCATGGCCTCCAGCATGACCAAGCCAAAGGTCTCATTGAGGCTTGGAAAAACAAACACATCTGCAGCCGCATACACCTTCGCCAAGGTCCTTCGATCCAAGACCCCTAGCCAACGCACATCGTCATAGATTGACTGCAACTCTTGCAACACAGGTCCAACGCCGCAAACCACCTTACTGCCTTTGAGGGGTACATTTAAAAAAGCCTTGATGTTTTTCTCATAAGAGACTCGACCCACATACAAGTAAATTGGACGCTCTAAACCCCTTAACTGCTCTTGCTCCAAAGGGCTTGGGTGGTATTCAAACAAATTCGTATCCACGCCATGGGTCCAGGCTCGGAGATTTTGGAACCCACGCTCAGCAAGCATCTTCAAAACTCCCTCTGTGGGGACCATCACCCCTTTGGAGTGCCTATGAAAATGACGCATGAAAGCGTAACCCATGAACAAGGGCACTTTCAAGGCGGCTTTTAAGATTTCGGGAAACTTGGTGTGAAACGCCGTTGTGTAGGACCAGTTTTGTTGGGCAGCGACTCGTCTTGCGGCCCAACCCATTGGACCCTCGGTGGCGATGTGCAAGGCCTCAGGCTTGAATTCGGTCAATAAATGATGGAGTTTTTTATAGGGCTTTTTGGCCAAATCAATGCCTTGATAGCCAGGACAGGGACGGGTCTCGAAAAGATAGGGATGAAGAACCAAGACCTCGTGACCGGCTTGCCTTAAGCCTTCGACCAGCTCGATGAGCGTGGTCACCACGCCATTGACCTGAGGAGACCAGGCATCGCTTACAAGGGCGATTTTCAAAGTTGAACTCCCTTAGGCTTCCACCAACTCGTGGGCTGGATCTTCCATGGTCAAGGGATCCCAAAAAAGGAGTTCAAGCGAGCCATCGAAGTTCTCAATCATCGCCGAGCGACTCTCCACCCAGTCTCCGTCGTTGCAATACAAAACACCATCAATCTCTCTGATTTGAGCGCGGTGGATATGACCACACACCACCCCCTGAAACCCTCTTCTTTTGGCCTCTTGAGCCAAGGCATCTTCAAAGGCCGTTACATAGTTCAAGGCGGATTTGACCTTGTGCTTTAAATAGGCAGACAAAGACCAATAAGGCAAGCCCAAATAGGATCTGATTTTGGCCACATAGCGATTGAGCCTCAAGGTCAATTCATACAAGTTGTCACCCACATGGGCCAACCATTTGGCATACTGGACAACGGCATCAAAATAATCCCCGTGGGTGAGCCATAAGCGTCTTCCATCGGCCAGTGTGTGCTCGGCCTCTTCTAGCAACTCCACCCCACCGAATTGGTGATTGACAAATTGCCTAGCAAATTCATCGTGGTTACCTGGAACATAAACCACACGCGTACCTTTTCTAGCTCGACGCAACAATTTTTGAATCACATCGTTGTGCGCCTGAGGCCAATGCCACCTGCGCTTGAGTTGCCAACCGTCAACAATATCTCCAATTAAATACAGGAAATCACTGCTGTTGTGCTTTAAAAAACTAAGTAGTGCATCAGCTTGACAACCGGGTGTGCCCAAATGCAAATCAGAGATGAAAATGGCTCTGTAATGCATCAAGCACCTAAAAAATGCTTTCTGTAGCGACTGGGTAAATCTGCGATGCGCATGAGCATCGGTAGGTCGGCTGTGTTGAAATCAGGATCCCAAGCGGGCGCACCTAAAATCTTCGCACCCAATCTGAGGTAACCCTTGATCAATGCAGGAGGATCAACTTTGGCTTGAGCATCAAATTGCTCTACAGGCAAGGGCAAACGAGGGCGAACTTGTAACTCAATAGGAGCCAAATGGGTTTGCTTGAATTGATTCCAAATGCTGGCTGCTGCCTCACCGCTCACCACACCATTGTGCATCATCGGAATACTGGCGCAACCAATCATGGTGTCCAAGTTGTTTCGAACCATGAACTCAGCCAAGGCTCCCCAAAGTGCCATGATGACCGCACCTTGTCGGTAATCGGGATGCACACAACTTCTCCCAAGTTCAACCATTCTCTCTCTCAAACCTCTTAGGCGGGTCAAATCAAATTCAGTGTCTGTATAGTTTCCGCCTAGTCGCTTGGACTGAGCTGGGGTCAACACACGGTAGGTCCCGACCACCACTTGCGTGAGTTGATCGCGAACGATCAAGTGTTCACAATAGTCGTCAAAAAGATCGATGTCGTGCTCGGGGATGGAGCTGGTGATGCGTGCACCCATCTCGCCTGCAAAAATGTCGTAGCGCAGTCTTTGCGCCTCTCTTACCTCATCTTGGTGCTGCGCCCACGTAACAGAAATGCCGCCACGCTCAATAACTTTGGCTTCAACGCTAACAGGGGATTCATTTTGGCTTGGATGAAGTAACCCCCGAGGTAAGGCTATGGGTGAGAGATCAATCGTCGGTGTAGGCAATTCCTTCATGAATACTCCTGATGTGTGGTTTCAGGTAGTTTGCTCAATCTCTATGACACGATCATGTCTTGAATGTGAAACATTTTTGACAAATGATGTCAATTCAGTTTCAAAGCCGTCGCTTTTTGATGACGCCCCCTTTGACGGCTCCCTTAAATGGCTTGGGACAAAGCAAGCGCAACACGGTGGGCCGTCTCTTGGCTTCTTGCCTCGACCATGACCCGCACCAAGGGCTCGGTGCCACTGGGACGAATCAAAATTCTGCCATCACGACCCAATTGTTTTTCTTCCATGTCGATCAAAGCTTTCAAAGCATCGGAAGCTTGCCATGCCTCAGGCCCTTTGTTGGGGACATTCAACAAGACCTGCGGAAACAAGATCACCTCTTTCAACAACTCAGCCGGGTCCTTTTTTGAACGAAGACAGGTTTGAAGCACCTGCAATGCACTGATCAGACCGTCTCCTGTCGAATGTTTGTCCAGCGCCAACAAATGGCCTGAACCCTCGCCACCCAAGACCCATTGGTGCTGCTCAAGTGCTTCAAGCACATAGCGGTCGCCGACTTTGGCGCGAATGAATTTCAGGCCCAATTGAACGATCGCATTTTCCACAGCCTGGTTGGTCATCAAGGTGCCAACGACACCACCGAGTTGCTCTCCTTGGGCGACCCGTTCACTGGCCATCAAGTACAGCAACTCATCGCCGTTGAACAATCGGCCATGGCGATCTACAAATTGCAAACGATCTGCGTCCCCATCCAAGGCAATGCCAAAGTCCGCCTCCTTTTCTTTGACCATGGCGATGAGGGCCTGCGGGTGCGTTGCACCCACGTCTTGGTTGATGTTCATGCCGTTGGGGCTACAGCCCAAGGTATGAACCTGAGCTCCAAGCTCAAGAAAAACAGCCTGCGCAATTTGATAGGCCGCCCCATGAGCTGCATCGACCACAATCTTCAAACCCTTTAAAGTCAAATCCCCATCAAAGGTGGATTTACAAAATTCAATGTAACGCCCCGCCGCATCGTTCAAGCGTTTTGTCTTGCCTAAATCCGCAGAGTCCACCCAAACTGGTTCCTCAGCCAGCAAGCGCTCAACCGACAACTCCCATTCGTCGCCAAGTTTACTGCCCCTGGAGGAGAAGAACTTGATCCCATTGTCATCAAAAGGATTGTGGCTGGCACTGATCACCACCCCTAGACTTGCGCGTTGAGCTTGCGTGAGATGGGCCACACCAGGCGTAGGCAATGGGCCTAACAAAATCACATCGACCCCAGCAGAATTGAAACCTGACTCTAAAGCAGATTCAAGCATGTAGCCAGAAATACGGGTGTCTTTGCCAATCAAAACCGTGGGACGGTTCTCGCTCCTCTTTAGCACGCGACCTACACAATGCGCCAACTTTAAAAAAAAGTCTGGCGTGATGGGCGAGTGCCCCACATGGCCACGAATACCGTCGGTTCCAAAATATTTTCTGCTCATAAATCTCAATTCAATCAGTGTATGAAGGGGTCTCTTTTGCTTTTACAAGGCTCTTGGGTTTTAACTCTCAAGGCCACTGGCATGCAACCACACTTGCAGGCCTTGGAGAGTAGAGGCGACATCATGAACACGCACCACCTGAGCGCCCCGCTCAAAGGCCAACACCGCAGCCACCACACTAGAGGTCCCTCTCTCTTGAACATCCAGTCCAGTGACCGCGCCCAAAGAGGACTTTCTGGACCAACCCACCAACAAAGGTAAATCATACCTGTGCAACTCGTTTTGTCGCTGAAGCAGCGTGAAATTTTGCTCCACTGTTTTGCCAAACCCAATGCCAGGATCCAAGATCAAACGACGGCGCTCGATGCCGCCGTCCAAGCAAGCTTGAACACGTTCATCCAAGAACGTGCTCACGTCTTGCATCACATCGCCCCTCATCGGAGAGACTTGCATGCTTGCAGGTTTAGCGTGCATGTGCATCAAACACACCCCACAATCAAACCGCGTGATCACTTGAAGCGCCTGGGCTTGTCTCAAAGCCCAGATGTCGTTGATGATGTCTACACCCATGTCTAGCGCGCGCTGCATGATCTCAGGCTTGTAGGTGTCCACAGAAATCGGGACCTCCCAAGTCATCAACTCTTTGAGAACCGGTTGCAACCTGCTCCACTCTTCCTCCAGGCCCACTGTTGCAGCACCGGGACGACTGGACTCGGCACCAATGTCAAGAACATGCGCCCCTTCTTGAAGTTGACACGCGGCATGATCAATGGAGTTTTGAATCCAATGCTTGGCAGAATGAGCAGATAGATCTGTCGTCATCGTGTGCGTCGCAAACGAGTCGGGCGTGACATTCACAATGCCCATGACTTTGGGCTTGGACACGTCGATCTCAAAGCGCGTCGTGTGCCAAGCCTGGTAGGCAGTCAGTTCTTGCACTTAAGGAGCGTCCTTACAGAGAATTTTAAACCCATCGATTGACCAAAAAAAAGCCCCAAACATCCAAAGAGTTGGGGCCTTGATCTACGAGCACCTCTAGGGGTGTCAAACAGGATGAGTTGCAGGCGTTGGGTGAACCGCGGGGGTTCCACCACCACCGTCCCCAGAGGGTGGGACTCTAGGTGTCCAGTCCTTTGGAGGACGGGGAGGACGCCCAGCCATGATGTCGTCGAGTTGCTCCGTGTCGATGGTCTCCCACTCAAGCAAGGCTTTGGCCATGGCATGCATGTGATCTGTATGGTCCTCAATCAAACGTCGGGCCAATGCGTATTGGTTGTCGATGATTTTACGAACCTCTTGATCGACCTTTTGCATGGTCGACTCACTCATGTTGGTGGTCTTGGTCACAGAGCGACCTAAAAACACCTCGCCCTCGTTTTCAGCATAGACCATAGGGCCCAAGGCCTCGGTCATGCCGTAACGCATCACCATGTCTCTTGCAATTTGAGTTGCACGCTCAAAGTCGTTGCTGGCTCCAGTGGTCATCTGGTTCATGAACACCTCCTCAGCAATGCGTCCGCCAAAAAGCATGCTGATTTGGTTCAGCATGTATTCGCGGTCGTAGCTGTAACGGTCCCTTTCAGGCAAGCTCATCGTCACCCCCAGGGCCCGTCCCCTTGGAATGATCGTGACCTTGTGAACGGGATCACATTTGGGCAACAATTTACCAATCAAGGCATGACCTGACTCGTGGTAAGCGGTGTTGGTGCGCTCTTCCTCGGGCATGACCATGCTTTTTCTCTCAGGGCCCATGAGGATCTTGTCTTTGGCTTTCTCAAAGTCCACCATCTCAACCACTCTGGCATTTCTGCGAGCGGCCATCAAGGCGGCTTCGTTGCATAGATTGGCCAAGTCTGCACCACTCATGCCAGGTGTTCCACGCGCAATTAAACCAGGTTGGACATCTTGTCCAATCGGAATTTTGCGCATGTGCACGTTCAAAATTTGTTCACGACCCCTGATGTCTGGCAAGGTCACATAGACTTGTCGATCAAAGCGACCTGGCCTCAAAAGCGCCGCGTCCAAGATATCAGGGCGGTTGGTGGCCGCCACCACAATCACACCTAAATTGGTTTCAAAGCCATCCATTTCAACCAGCATTTGGTTCAAGGTCTGCTCGCGCTCATCGTTGCCACCGCCTAGGCCTGCGCCACGTTGACGACCCACGGCATCGATTTCGTCAATAAAAATGATACAGGGCGCATTCTTTTTGGCGTTTTCAAACATGTCTCGAACACGTGCAGCACCGACACCGACAAACATCTCCACAAAGTCTGAGCCGGAAATGCTAAAGAAAGGCACCTTGGCCTCGCCCGCAATGCCTTTGGCAAGCAAGGTTTTACCCGTGCCTGGAGGGCCCACGATCAGCTAGCCCCTAGGTATACGTCCCCCAAGTTTTTGAAATTTTTGTGGATCTTTCAAGAAGTCCACAACTTCCTTGACCTCTTCTTTGGCTTCATCGCAACCGGCCACATCAGCAAAAGTGACCGTGTTGTTGTTCTCATCGAGCATCCTGGCTTTGCTTTTGCCAAAGCTAAAAGCGCCACCTTTGCCCCCGCCTTGCATTTGACGCATGAAGTAAATCCAAACACCAATCAACAACAGCATGGGACCCCAACTCACCAGCAGGGTCATGATCAGTGAACCCTCTTCACGAGGCTTCACGTCAAACTTCACGCCATTGGCGATCAAATCCCCCACCAAACCACGGTCAAGATAAGTTGCATTGGTGCGAACTTTTCTTTCATCGTTGGTGATGGCAACAATTTCAGTTCCGCCTTGGCCTTCTTGAATGGTGGCCGTTTTGATACGCTTGGATTTGACTTCCTCCAAGAAATCAGAATAACCCATGTAACTGGCACTGCCAGACGCGTTTTTATCAAACTGCTTGAACACCGTGAAGAGAACAAGCGCAATGACGAGCCATACGGCAACTTTTGAGAACCATTGATTATTCAATGAAAGCTCCAATCGGAATAAAGACACACAAGACTGAGAAACATATGCATCCCATTTTAGGCATTTCAAGGGACACGGTAACTATTTTGCAACAATATATCCCCATTTTGGAGCTTGACTGCGACAAATTAGCGACGCAC
>JBAXNB010000025.1:0-23101 GCA_037134015.1 Betaproteobacteria bacterium
CATATCAAGCAAACGTTGCACAAGTTGTTTCTGGTCAAAGAACAGGTTCAGTAGCCAACGCTGCCCCAACCTCTGCAGACGTTGGTGTATTGGATGGTGGGGCCTTGAAGTTGAATGGCGTTGCCATTGGCCCAGCATTGAGCACGGACGATTTGTCTTCTGATATTTCAGCGCCCTCTTCTAAAAAGAAAGACAGCGCAATTGCAATCGCCGCAGCCATCAACAAGATGACATCTTTGACAGGCGTTAGAGCTGTAGCTCAGGCAAATACGATTGTTGGAACTAGCTTTACTGGTGCTGTAGCAACTACAGGTATCTATTTAAATGGTATTTCAATAACGTCTACTTTAACTGCATCTAGTACAAGAGCAGATATGGCCAACTTGATCAATCAATACAGTGGGCAGACGGGGGTGGTAGCAAGTGATAACGGATTGGGTATTACCTACACTGCGGCAGATGGAAGAAACATCTCCTTGGCCTCAAATACTGGCAGTGCAATAGCCTTAGGACTTACAGGTGCCTCTGTTGGAACTGGTATCACAGCTGCAACAGCACTGACTACATACGGTCGTGTAGCACTTCAATCAGACAAGCAATTTACAGTTCAAAGTGGAACCACTGGTGACGCTAACTTGTTGAAGTTGGGCTTTCAAGTGGGTACATTTGGTGGTGCTGACAATGGTTTGAAAATCGCCGCAGTTGACGTGTCAACAGCCGCTGGCTCTCAAAACGCTATCGCCGCAATCGATGCTGCATTGAAGACCGTTTCTTTAAACCAATCCAAGGCTGGTTCATATTTGAACCGTTTGGACAGCGTGGTGAGCAACTTGGCAACGATGAACACCAACATCACAGCCTCTAGAAGCCGTATTTTGGACACCGATTACTCTACAGAGACAACGAACTTGGCGAAGTCACAGATCATCTCTCAAGCTGCGACAGCCATGTTAGCGCAAGCCAATCAGTCCGCTCAAAACGTACTGGCTTTGTTGAAATAATCTAATCAGTTAGGTTTTTCTTTCAGCCACCAAGTTAACACTTGGTGGCTTTTTCGTTTCTTTGCCGTTATTTTAGGTTTTTTTGAATATAAAGTAGTTAATATTATCTGGCATTGGTTTTGCTTTAAGTGATCATCCGATTTTTTGCACAGTGCACAAAACGGCCTTTTGACACTTTAGGAGCGAACACATGTCTCTCATTCAAGAATTGATGAACCAAGCTGCAACTGGCAGTTTATTGAACCCCATTAGCTTTAAGCGTTTCACGCCAACAGAAATCCGTGAGTCAATCCAGACTTTGGTGGCAACGGAACAAATTGACCTGGCCAATGCATTGGGTGATGCGGGCCTGAGTCTCTACCCCCATTCAGAAGACATCTTGGCCATCACAGGTCTTTTGGCCATCATGAAGCAAGATTGGTCCATGGGCGTTGAATTATTGACAGAGCTCAAGACTCTCCAGGGCGAAAACACACAACCTTTTACATACGTCATGCTGGTGCGTGCATTGAGATGTAATTTGGACCCCGCGCAAGCCTATTCCATCGTGAATGAAGGCTTGTCTTTGTACCCAGACCACGCAGAACTGATCGCGGAAAGCCTTGATTTAGAAGGATTTTCTGATGCGATGATGGTTTCTGAGTCTGCTCATTAACCTGAAAGATTGAGTAAACGGCAAACGGCAAAACATTGCCAAACCATGTAACAAAAATTGCCGATCATGAACAAAATTACTCAATTTTATATTGAAATCAATTTTTATAAAACTTGGCACAACGTTTGCTTAACTAACTCAAACCAATTCGACCACGATGGTCAGGAGATTTTAAAATGGCTGTAATCAACACGAACGTAAAAGCGATTTACTCGCAAATGGCACTGGCAACGAATGACAGAAATTCGACAATAGCCATGCAGCAACTGTCCACGGGCAAGAGGATCAACTCTGCCAGAGACGATGCTGCGGGTGCGGCTATTTCAACTCGAATGACCAGTCAGATCCGTGGTCTGAACCAGGCGGTCAGGAACTCAGGGGATGCGATCAACCTGATTCAAACCGCTGAGGGTGCCACCAACGAGATCACCGACATGCTGCAACGCATGCGTGAGTTGGCCGTTCAAGCAGCCAACGATACCAACAGTGACTCACAGAGAAGTTATTTGGATTTGGAATTTCAACAGCTCAAAAAACAGATTGTTCAAATTTCAAACAACACGGAATGGAATGGATTTCCCATACTCAATGGCTCTGCTGGTGAGAGAGTTGGCATCAAGCCTGTTTATAAAACAGTCTCTGACATCAATTATCAGTCCAGTCCACCTTTTGCTGCCGGAACATACAAGAATGGATTGGAAACCACCAACAACAGTGTGGGTGCCATGAGTGTCACTGCAGGGACTGCAAGTTCTAAAACCTTCGGTATTGCCGGTCAATTGACCCTCAGCACAGATGCCGCTGGTACAACTGTTTCAACCGCGACCTTCACCAAGCCCGATGGTACGGTTCTCAATTTATTGACCAATCCAGCAGGAGCGGCAGTCACGCCATTCACGGCTGCTGGTGGCGTGATCACCATCAATACAGCTACAGTTGCGTGGCCCAATGTGTTCACGGCGACCACCGGGACGATTTTGATTGCGCAACAAACAGCCGGTGGGGGAGCTGTCAATTTTTCTAGTGACACCATAACATTGAGCGCTAATTTTCCAACTTTGAACCCTTTGACAGCCAATGACTTGGTGATCAATGGGGTCAACGTTGGGGCGTCTTTTGCCAATACAGACACGAAGTCAGAGGTCTTCAATGCTGCGGGTAGTGCCATTGCGAAAGCCGCCGCTATCAATTTGGTGTCTCCTCAAACGGGCGTTTCTGCTGTCGTCAATCCCAACTTGATGGCTGGCGCTTCGATGACTTTGGGTAGCGCTGCAGTTTCAGGCACAGTTTCGATCAATGGATATACAAGTCCTGTGATCACCTCGGTTCCGAACAATCCACGTGAGTCCAGAGCGGCCGTGGTCAAAGCGATCAATTTCATCACGCAGTACACTGGCGTCAAAGCCATTGACACCAACAGCGACACACAAGGTGTGAGTTTGATTGCAGATGATGGTCGAAACATTCAAATTTCTTTCAACACGGCTGACAATACTGTTGGAGCGATCACTGCTTTCTCTGCCAATACAGGTCTAAAGCAAGGGATCCAAGCTGGAACCTATTCTCTAGAGAGTGCCGTTAATATGCCAGTGACAGTGGGCACGACCAGCCAAGGTAACATCAACAATGCGGGTCTTCAGATTGCCAACTACACCAGCCAAATCAATTCTGCTTTGAGCACGGCTCCAAGAGCCACGGTTGTTCCTTTCTCGACAACCACCCCAAATGGTGCAGTTGCACAAGGTGCAAACACATTTACGCCCACAAGCCTTACTGGCATTGCCGTTGGGGATCTGGTTTCTGGACCTGGCTTTCCAGTTGGAGAGACGGTCAAAGCTATTAACAATGGTGTGGTGACCTTGGGCTTACCCGTGACAGCGGCACTGACAAATACTTCTCCAGTCACCTTCACGCATGCCACCGACATCAAATCTTTGGGTGCCAATGATCTGATCTTGAATGGCATTGCCATTCGTGCTTCCTTGGCTGCAGATGATGCATTCAGCAACACACAAACGGTGAGCAGTTCTAAGCAGGCCTCTGGTATTGCGATTGCTGCTGCGATCAATGCAAGCACTCAGCAAACAGGCGTGTCTGCTTCCGCCAATCCTGTGGTGATCACGGGATCGGTTTTGGATGTGGTCAATACAAGAGCCGCAGATCCAACCAAAACAGCTAATCTATTCATCAACGGTCAAGGGATTTATGTTGACTTGTCGTCAACCAATTCCACTGACCGTTTGAATGCCGTTAAAAATGCAATCAATCCTCAAGTGGGAAGCACAGGGGTGCTGGCCTCCTTGAATGTGAGTGGTGGAATTACTCTGACGTCTGAAGATGGCAGAAACGTCTCTGTTTGGTACGATACAACAGTTCCTGGTGGTGGTGTCGCTTTAACAGCTTCGATGTTTGGCCTGGGTGTAGTTGGAGGAGATCCTGCAGGTATGAAAGGAGCGGTTGGAGCAGGGGCCACTTATGCATCCGCCAACACACTTTATGGTGGCGTGACTTTAAAATCTGCGAAACCCATCCAGGTGACACCTGGCAGCAATGGCTACAACCCAAGCATCAGCAACTTCACCACACTTGGATTCCAAGAAGGTAGTTATGGTGGAGAAGTCAATGCTGCCACTGCCAAAATGAGTCCACCTAGAACCGGGCGTTTGGCTTTCCAAGTGGGAGCGAATTCACAACAAACTGTGACGATTGATTTGGCTGACTTTGGTGCCAATGGTCCCATCACAGGTCAAATCACTTGGGACGTCAATTTGGATCCCCTGGCCCCTGGAACGATTGTCAACGCGCCCAAAGGTCCACAAACCTTGATTGGTGTCTCAATGGGCCCAGGCATCCCCAAATCCAACCCTTTTGGAAATTTCAGTATTTCTTTAGGAGGTGTGACCAAAAGCATCAACTTGACCAGTACGGGCAAAACCGTCAATGACTTGGCGGCTGACATTCAAAATCAGATCAATTCTCAAAACGGGAACATGGATTTGTCCGTGACGGTGCTGAATGGCAACTTACAATTCTCCTCTGCCAGTGGTGCCACGATCGCCTCTCCGGTGTTGACCCCTGTGGCCAATGCGCCTGATGGCGTTTATGCAGGAAGACTCGGGCAACAAGATCCCAACGGCAACCCCATCATCAATGGCATTCCGATGACACGAAGTTTCATTGGCTCCAAAGCAGGTGCAAATGATGTGTTGGCCAAGTTGGATGCAGTTTTGAACCAAGTCAACGCCAACCGTGCCACCATGGGTGCTGTGATGAACCGACTGGACCATGTGGTGAGCAATTTGACCAACGCGTCAATGAACATGACCACCTCACAAAGTGCGATCACCGACGCAGATTATGCGTCAGCGAGTACACAGTTGGCCAAGACCTCCATCATGCAACAAGCTGCGACTGCGGTTTTGGCGCAAGCCAACACCTCACAACAATCGGTGTTGAAACTGTTGCAAGCTTAAAGGCTGCTTGAAAGAGACATTGTTTGATATCATGTTTTGAAAGGTGTTCGATTTCTTTGGATACAAGGGGGCGTCGCTGATCATGAACCATTCACTCAATTCACCTCAAGACCATACCCTTCCAAACTGTTGGCAGTGCGAACATTTTGCAATCAGTTGGGATGTTCAACGCCCTTACAGTTGTCGTTTGATGGGTTTTAAATCCAAATCTTTGCCCTCAAGTGAGGTGTTCAAGGCCGATGGACAAGCATGTCAATGCTATTACCCTAAAAACAAAGCAGCGACACAGCAGCACCATCAAAAGCCAGGCGTGAGCGTTACGGACCTTCAAGCCGGCTCTGGGGAGCTCTCATTGAACCCTGTTGGAACTCGAAGTTGGCTGGTCTAAGCCCGTGAGGTCCGCTGTCAATTATCCGACAAGCCCTTTATAAATAAATAAAAAGTATTATATTTTAATCTATATATTGAATATAAGTTCTAATATTTAGCCTGGCACACGCTTTGCTAATCAGTCTTACCTCATTACAAGGCTGATCAAAGTGAATCCTTCATCCGTTAATCATACCCATGCCGTTTGGCTTGACCCATTCAAGCCCATTGACGCGACCGAGCGTGCGCAATTGGAGTTGGCTGATATCAGCGTGTCCATGGTCAACACCTTGGGAGAACTCAACGCTGCGCTGAAAAAAGCTCACGTGCTCATCATCCGTTTGGTAGAGAGCTCAGAGTTGCTTCAAGAAGTGTTGACCCTTGTGAATCAATTGGGTCACAACGTACCTGTTTTATGCAGAGTGGAGAGACGGCGCATGAATGTCGTGGTCGACGCCATGCGCTTAGGTGCATTTCACGTGTTACCCAGTGATGAATGGGACCCCAAGGCTTGGAGAGAGGCTGTCAAAGGCTTGACGGCCACAGATGCCAAGATGAAGAGCTATGTGTTTGTCGACCCCATCAGCCAGCATTTGCTCGCTTTGGCTCAGAGAGTTGCACAGACCGATGTGGCGGCGCTCCTGGTGGGCCCCACAGGTGCCGGTAAAGAGGTTTTGGCCAAAGTCATTCATGAGTCCTCCCCCAGAGCCAAAGGCCCCTTTGTTGCCATGAACTGTGCAGCCATGCCAGAGCATTTGATTGAGGACATGCTGTTTGGTCATGAAAAGGGCGCTTTCACCGGTGCTCAAAAAGAATTCAAAGGCTTGTTCGAGCAAGCACAAGGCGGCACGGTGTTTTTAGATGAAATTGGCGAAATGCCCATTCAACTTCAAGCCAAGCTCCTGCGAGTCTTGCAGGAAAAGAAATTGAACCGTTTGGGAAGTGAGAGCAGCATTGATTTAGACATCCGTATCGTAGCTGCTACCAACAAAGACTTGAAGAAAGCCATCGTGGAGCGTGAGTTCAGGGAAGACTTGTACTTTCGCATCAGCACATTTAAATTGAAAATTCTGCCTTTGGCACAAAGACCTGGCGACATCATCCCCTTGGTCATGCAGTCCTTTGCTAGACAAGCCAAAGACCAAGTGCCCTACACCTTGACCGAAGACGCTCAAACCGCGCTTGAGACCTACCCATGGCCTGGCAACGTCAGGGAATTAGAAAACGTGGTCCAAAGAGCGGTTGTTCTTTGTTCAGGCAAAACCATTTCCATGGGCCATTTGATGTTCGATGAAGCCCAAAGCCATGACCTGTTGATGAATCCCGATGCGCCTCTTTTGTCAGAGAATGGACAATTCAACGACTTTTTGACGGGTGCTGATCGCATATCGAGTCAAACCCAAGCTGATCAACTCCAAGCTGAAATGAGAGACTTCTTTAAAGGGATCGCATCTTCCACGCACGGCGCCAATGGCATCAGCCATGTTGACTTTCATGGAAGAACAGGCTCTTCAGCGATGCCTGCTGGGCCCTATGGACAAGACAGCAGCGAGAGTTTCTCCATGGAGAGCCCTTCATTGGCCAGCAACCCTGCCATGCCCACCCACCAAAGTGTCAGCATGCCACTTGCACAGTCCCCTTCAGCGGAACCCATCAATTTGGCCCATGCTGTGAAATCCAGTGAACATCAAGCCATTTTGGCGGTCCTTCAGTCGACCCAGAGTCGAACTGAAGCAGCCGAGAAACTTGGCATCAGTCCGCGCACCCTTCGCTACAAGCTCGCGCAGTTGCGTGAGCGTGGCATGAGTGTGTCATTGGCCGAATAAACATCACCTTCCCAAAGGAGTCCTAAATGATTGATGCCACCTCAGCCACCAGTATCCAATCGATGCTTGAGACGATACGTCAGTATCAAACACAAGCCAAAGGTGTGAGCTCTAATGTGAATGTGGGTGAATCCGCATTTTCAAAAGTCTTGACTTCACAAAGTGAATTGACAAGGGTCAACACAGCCAAGACACCCAATTTCATTGAATCGGTCAAGACCATGATCGACAAGGTCAATGAGGCGGATGTCAAAGCCGATGCTTTGGGAGAAGCCTATCAAAGAGGAGAAGACGTTCCTTTAACGGACGTGGTTCTCAGTATGCAAAAGGCCTCTTTGTCCTTCGAAGCCACTCTCCAAGTGAGAAACAAAGTGGTCAAGGCTTATGAAGAAATCATGAACATGCCGGTTTAAAGCTGAAAGAGTACACATATCATGGCAACAGCAAGCGCAACAATGAACACATCGATGACCGATCCCGCTCAAGCACAATTGAGTGGACCGTCTCCTGTTTTACCAGGACCCACAGCACCTCCTGGATCGAGTCTCTTAAAGCCAGGGGATTTGGCCAGGGCCGTGGGCAATCAAATGCTCACCGATCCCATGGGCATGGTCAAGGACATGATCAGGCAGCCGACAGTTAAAAAATTACTTCCTCTGTTTGTGATCATGTTTGTCTTGGCCGCTTTTGGATTGGCCTCGATGAACATGAAGGCCACACCCATGAAGCCTTTGACCATGATGCTGTCAGACGCAGACAAGCAAGTGGCCTTGGAAGCCTTAAAAACGGCTGAATTCAAGCCTGAGCTGGACATGACGAGCGGTCAAATCATGGTGCCTGAGAGCAAGTACCAAGAGGCTCGTATGTTGATCGCTTCAAAAGGCTTACCAAGAACAGAAGTACAGGGCATTGATGGTTTGAAAGACATGCCTGCCATGACCACCTCACAGTTCATGGAACAAGTTCGCTACAACAACGCCATGGAGCAAGAGTTGGCCAGAAGCATTTCTCAAATCGCTGGTATCAAAAACGCACGTGTGCATTTGGCCGCTCCTAAGCAAAGTGTGTTTGTGAGAGACAGGGTGCCAACCAAAGCTTCCGTGGTCATCACAAGAGCGCCAGGCAGAACCGTGTCCTCTGCCAACGTCAGTGCGATCATCCAGTTGGTTGCATCGAGTGTTCCTTACCTAGCACCTGAGAATGTCTCCGTGATCGATAACTTTGGCAGTTTGATGAATGAAATGCTCACCGAGCAACCTCTGGGCTTGACCTCTGCGCAATTGCAGCAAAAGCAGCAAATGGAAGACCTCTACAGAACCCGTTTGATTCAGTTGTTGGCCCCAATCGTGGGAGAGGTCAATGTGTCTGCTCAGGTGAGCATGTCCATGGATTTCAATCAACAAGAAATCACCACCGAAGATTTTGACCAACGCGACAAGGGCCCTAAAACACGCTCGGAGTTGTACGTGGAAGACCGCGCAACGTTCAAAGACGCTATTGGCATTCCAGGCTCACTGACCAACACGCCGCCCAATCCACCGCAAAATCCTGCAGCAACGCCGGACACGACAGCCGATATCACCAAGGGTGTGACGGAAAAGGGCATTCAAACCATTGCCAGAAGCACCAAGAACTATGAGTTGGACCGCTCGGTTCGTCATACCAAGACAGCCATGGGCACGATTCAAAAGATCGGTGTGGGCGTGTTGATCAACGAACGACCCATACCCGCGGGTATGAAGGTTGAAAAACCAGCCGATGGGGCCGCGCCTTTGACAACCATTCCCTACACACAAGAAGAGTTGGATCGCTTGAATCAATTGGTTCGTGGTGCTGTCGGTTACAGCGAAGAACGCGGTGACGTGGTCACGGTGATCTCAACACGTTTTGAGCCACAAATCGACCCCGATGCGATTCCTTGGTACAAAGACGAAACCATTGCAGGCGTTGCCAACAGCTCCGTGATTGCGGTTCTCTTTTTGTTGTTCTTGGTGGTGGTGGTCAGACCCATGGTCAGAAAACTCACAGCCCCTCCCTTTGATGCAGTGGCCATGGCGGCAGCGGCCACCGAGGCTGCAGCTAGGGAAGCCGCAGCGGCTGAGAAAATCAAGGCCGAGCGCATTGCAGAGGCGGTGGCCGCCGCCGCTGCCAAAGTGGTGGCTGACCGAGCTGCGGCTGAAGAAGCTGCAGAGGCTGAAAGACTGCGAATGCTGGAGGAAGCCAGGCAGCAGGCGCAACAAGAAACTGAAGAAAGAATGCGCATGGAAGCACAAGAAGCTGAGCGCGTTCGCCAAGAAGAGGAAGCAGCCAAAGCAGCCGCAGAGTTAGAGGCCTCAGAGGACATTGAGATCGAAGAGGGCGAGAGCTTGGAAGAAATCAAGGCGAGAATGTCTCACTTGAAACCCAAAAAACCTTCAATTTCTGCAGATATGCTCAACACGGCCAACACTTATGACGATAAAGTTGCTTTAATACGGATGATTGTGTCTGAGGAAAACACCAGAGCCAGAATGGCCAGTGTTTTAAAGAACATGATCAAATGATCCATTGAACACACGTCAAATCAGATTCACAGGATTCGGAGCTTAGTATGGCTGAAGTCAATAATTTTTCAAACGCAAACTGGTCGCCAGCGCTCAGGGCTGAGATGGAGGCCATGACCTCAACGCAAAGAGCGGCAGTTTTGATGCTCTTGCTGGGTGAGGATCAGGCCGCTGACATCATCAAATATTTAAGTCCCAAGGAAGTGCAAGCCCTGGGGGCTGCCATGGTTCAAGCCGCTGAACTGTCACAGGACGCGGTCAACGTGGTCTTGGACGAGTTTGTGGACATGCTCAAAAAGCAAACATCTTTGAGCCTAGGCAATTCTGACTATGTGGAAAATGTCATGAAAAAAGCTCTGGGCGAGAGCAAGGCTGCATCGGTGTTGGGTCGAATCATGCCCAACCAAGCCTCAAAGGGATTGGATATTTTGAGCTGGATGGATGCCAGAGGCATTGCGGAGATGATCCGTACCGAGCATCCACAGGTGGTGGCCATTATTTTGTCCCTGTTGGAGCCCACCGTAGCGGCTGACGTGATGATCTACTTGCCTCCAGAAATCAGAGCCGAGGTCATTCAAAGGGTGGCCAGTTTGGACACGGTTCAACCCTCTGCGATGCTGGAACTTGAAAACATCATGTTGGCTCAATTTGCAAAAACAGCTACCTCGAAATCTTCCAGTTTTGGTGGCATTGAAGCCGCTGCCAAAATCATGAATTTGACCAAAACCAATTTAGAGTCTGAGATCATGAATGCCTTGGCCGATTTGGATCCAGACATCATGCTCAAAATTCAAGACAACATGTTCACGTTCGAGAACTTGGTTGCTGTCGACAACAAGGGTATTCAAGTGCTCATGCGCAATGTGGAGCCCGATCAGTTGATGACGGCTCTCAAAGGTGCCAGTCCAGATGTCAAACAACGCTTTTTGGACAACATGTCTGAGCGCGCGCGCGGCATGTTCGTGGACGATATGGAAGCCAAAGGCCCTGTTCGTATGGCAGACGTGGAAGACACGCAAAAGAAAATCATGCGTTTGGCCAGAAAACTCTCAGATGCTGGAGAGTTGATCTTAGGTGGAGCAGATTTTGTTTAAACTGAGTCATCCCTCGCAAGATGCCGCTGCCTGGGCCGTGGACCCGATGCTGTTCAAAGAAAAACTAGAAGAGTTGGTTTTCGATGGACAGGATTGGGACAAGGTGCCTAAAGTGGCTTATGAAACAGCCTTGTTCAGAAAAATGGCCCCTCCACGCATGGCCAAAGTGGTGACCAACCCTGGCGCCTTTGTGATTGAAACTTATGGCGCTCCAGTGCCAATATCAGTGCCAAAGCAAGTAGCGCGGTCGAATCGTCAGCGAGACGCGCAAAGTACTTTAGAGGCAGGGGATGCTGAGTCAAAGACCGGAGCACAGACCGGTGCACAGACCGAAGTAATTGCTCAGCAAAATCAACCTACCGATCTTCTTGAAGAGCACCCTTCACAAACACAAGCACAAACACAAGCATTGCATGAAGCGGACCCCAATGCAGACGAAGAGGGTGCATCCCTTGGCGCTCTAGAAAGCTCTCACGTGCAGGAGGCCAAGGACTTGGCATCAACAGCGCAGCAAGTCCTGGACAGGGATGACAAAGCTGATGACAAGCTGATCGATCAAAAGCTCAGTGATGAGGCACCTCAGGCATCCTTGCCAAATTTAGACGTCACCAAAGATGCGCTGGCCTCAAAAAGTTATGAGGAAGGCTTTCAGGCGGGTCTCCTAAAAGGGCTTGAACAAGCCCAAGTGCAGGCCTTTGAAGACGCTGAGACGCAGAGGATAGAAAACACTCAATTGAAAGAGCAAATCAACGCCTTGGAGCAGCATGGCGCTTCCTCAGAAACCCATGCAGCAGAGCTTCAAGCCAAAATGGATGAAATGGTTCAAAGCTTGACCACTCAAAGGGAATCTTTGGAGAGCGAGCGCGAACAATTGCAAACGCAAAATGCGCAGTCCTTGCAGTCGCAAGTCAAAACCTTGGAGGACGTCACTTCGAAATTGGACGACTTCGTCAACCATCCACAAAGGCTTTTTGAGCCCTTGAAGAGACTGTCGGTGCACATTGCTGAGCAATTGGTGTTGGCCGAGTTGAACTTGTCGGGTGCGTCTATTGAGCGCTTGATTCAGCGTTGCTTGGATGAATTGTCAAGCCACAGCAACCAAAGCATCACCATTGAACTGAACGCTCAAGACAAAGCCAGGCTCTTGGAGCACAGCGGTGAGATGTTCAACAACATCCAACTGCATGCGGTCTCCAGCATGCAGCCAGGCAGTGTGCGTGTCATCACCGATGACACCCAAGTCGATGATTTGATAGGTCACCGCTTGGAGGCCTTGGCCAATAATTTATTGGCACAGCCCGAACATTGGCGCGAACAGTCCCCATTCTTTAAACAACCCTTGGCGCAAAGGGACACAGATATTCAAGACGTTCGCCAACGTCTTTCTCCCATCGTGGAGATGAAAGAGGAGGATCAGAATGATTGATTGGATCAATGCGGTTCTAAGAACCGTCATGTGTTTGGGGTTTTTGCTGTTGGTGGTTCGCCCCATGCTGTTGGCCTTCAGTCGCAAAGAAGTGGACCGTTTGGCCATTGAGGATGCGGCGCAGAGCTCGGTCAATTCTGCTTTCAATGCATGGCGCATTCACAACGGTCGTCACTACTATGACAATCCAGAGTTGGCGGAAATGATGGCCTCCAATCCAAATTTGGTCTTACCTGATTTGAGCAAGCCCGTGCCTGAGCCTACGCCTGAGCCTGAAGAGGTGGTCGAGACGCCCATTGCAGAGATACCAGTCGAGGTGCCCGTTGAAGAGGTCGCGGCCCAAGAGCCTGTCGTAGAGGTGGCGCTTGCGCCGTCTGAGCCCGAGCCTGCCCCGCAAGCTGAAGCGGTCGCTGAAGAAGAAAATCTGGATGATGATGACCCGGTCAAAGCCATGAAAGCCAAGATGGCCGCCGAGAAAAAGAAATCCAAACCGCCTGGCATCCCGCCTGAACTCATGAACAATGCAAACTCTTTTGACGACAAATTGATGCTCGTACAAATGATCGTGCAACAAGAACAGGGCCGAGTGGCTGGTGTCTTGAAGAAGATGATCCAAGGCGGATAATTTAAAGGTCAACCATGCAATCTGGTGTTTTGGATTTTGCCCAAGAAGTGGATGCAAACATCTCTCGTTTGCGCACACCTCAACCTCAAAGAACGGGGACCTTGGTCAGGCTCGTGGGAATGACCTTGGAGACGCGCGGCTTGATGGCGCCACTAGGGGCTTGCTGCGAGGTGATAGGTCAACAAGGTCACCGCATCGAAGCCGAGGTGGTTGGCTTTAACGACAAGACGCTTTTTTTGATGCCTTTCAACGATCCCGTGGGCGTGGGACCTGGGGACATGGTGAGGGTGATGAGCTTGTCCTCTCAAGTGGCCTTGGGGCCCGAGCTGCTCGGGCGAGTGATCGATGGCAGAGGTTTCCCGCTGGATGGCAAAGCACCCCCCAAATGCAAAGACACCTTGGCTTTGATGGGCAAGCCCTTGAATCCCATGGAGCGAGGCCCGATCCAAGAAGTGCTAGATGTGGGCGTCAAAGCCATCAATGGGGTTTTGACCATAGGACGAGGCCAGCGCATTGGTTTGGTGGCGGGTTCTGGCGTGGGCAAGAGCGTGCTTTTGGGCATGCTCACGCGTTTTACCAAAGCCGATGTGGTGGTCATTGGGCTCATTGGTGAGCGTGGTCGTGAGGTACAAGCGTTCATCAGCGAGTCCTTGGGGCCAGAAGGCTTGGCCAAGTCGGTGGTCGTGGCCGCACCAGCCAATGTCTCACCCGTCTTGCGATTGAAAGCGACCCACATGACGCATGTGATTGCCGAGTATTTCAGAGACCAGGGGTTGAATGTCTTGATGCTGTGTGACAGTTTGACCCGAGTCGCGCATGCACAAAGAGAAATTGGTTTGGCCATTGGCGAGCCGCCAACGGCCAAAGGCTACCCCCCTTCGGTCTTTGCGCTTTTGCCCAACTTGATCGAGCGCGGTGGCGTGGGACGCCATGGGGTGGGATCCATCACGGCCATTTACACTGTTTTGGCCGAAGGCGATGATGCCTCGGACCCGATTGTGGACATTGCCCGTGCCTCTTTGGATGGACAAGTGATGTTGTCTAGAAAACTGGCCGACGCTGCGCACTACCCAGCCATCGAGCTCAATGGCTCTATTTCAAGGCTGATGCAGTCCTTGCTCAACACCGACGACATGAAACAAGCCAACAAATTGAGAAGGTTGTGGTCTTTGTACCAGCAAAACATTGATTTGGTTCAAGTTGGCGCCTATCAGATGGGCTCGAACTTGGAGTTGGACGAGGCGATCAGATTGCATGAGCGACTGGTGAATTTCTTGCGCCAAGACATGCACATTTCGCAAGACTATGAAACGACGCGTCAAGAGATGCGTCAATTGATGACACAAGAGGCATAAAGATGAAACGCATGAAGTTTGAGGTGTGTCGATGAAGCCCCGGGAATGCTGGAGTGTGCTTGCCAACAAGGCCGAGGACGTCGTGGCGTTGAATCAGCAAAGGGTCAAGGCTGCGCGTGAAAACCTTGAAAAGCTGGAGGCCAGCAAAGAGAGGCTGCTCTGCATGTCCAATGAATATGCTGAGAAAATTCGAGAAAAAGAGAAAACCACGCAATCTTTGATTGAAAGCAACAATGCACGTCAGTTTGTCTTGCAGTTGCTTCAGTTGAGCGAGCGGCTTGACAAAGATTGCATCCATGCACAAGCGCAATTGGAGATCGCCCGTGAGGCTTTGCGGCAAGCCGAACAAGAGCGCTTGAAGATGCAAACCTTGGTCGAGCAAGACCTGGTGGCCGTCAACACCTATCACCGCAAACAAGAGCAAAAGCAAATGGACGCTTTGGGCTTGACGCTATTCAACATGAAGTCGGTCGCCATGGGTGGGCGTGTATGAGCACTTAAGGACTTAGGGACTTAAGGATTTAAGGCCTTGAGTGCCTTTATTGACTTCGCGCGTGTAGCGCAAGGACATGGCTAATCAAACGGGTAATACCAGCCGCTCAATTTGTTGTCATAAATGAAGCCATTTTTGTTCAACCAATCATCAAGCTTTTGGTTGTCATCGCTTCTTTTGGAGCCCGAATAGACCCATAAAAAACCACTCTTCTCGTCTCGCCTGTCATCGATTTTGGCACCCGAATAGGTGTTGACCAATGCAGAAAGAATTTTAAAGGTGAAGTCCTTCTTGGCTGGGTCTTCACCACGTCCAGGACGGTAGCTCGAGGGTTTGGTCGAGGCTTCGTTGGTTTTGTGTGGGGCGCTCAAGGCCGCCACTGGCTCAGGGGTGTCGGCCTTGGCTGCTTGAGGGGGGGGAGAAGTGATTTGCTGCTCGACATTCAGCGCCATTTTTTTGGCTGCAATCAAAAACTTATCCAAGATGCTGCGATCAAAGGCCTTGTCGCCTTGTGCGTACAAGGCCTTGATGGCTTGCATGGACGTCATCGAGCTGCCGGTCAGCTCTCCTTCCATCAATTCGAAGTAGGTTTCAACCACCCCCAGTATTTGCGCGCTTTTAGGAATCTCTTCGCCTTTCAAACCCTCTGGGAAGCCTTCTCCGTCGAGTTGTTCATGGTGAGCGCGGATGGTGGCAGCAATGTTTTTCATTCTGTCCAAGCTCTTAAGGCAAGCAAAGCCAAAGGCGGGATGTTTGCGGTACACCTCAAAATCGCTGTGAGGCAAATCAAAAGCAGAGGTCCTCAGCAACCGGTCGCTGAAGCCAATCTTACCTATGTCATGTAAAAGTCCTGAGATGTAGATCTCTTGCACCTCTTCTTCATTGAACCCCAGAAGTTTGGCGGTTTGGCTGGACAGGTAGGCGACATTTTTGGAGTGAGCCAACAACTTTGGTGCTCTGATTTCCATCAAATTGGAGAAAATTTTGATGGTGGTGACAAAGTATTCATGAAGGCGGCTCTCAAGACTGCTCACTGTTTCATTCAAGGTTTCTTGTTCTCTTAGCTTGAGGGTCAGGAGAATGGCCTCTTTGATCACCACAAAAGTTTCGGCTTCATCCCAGGGCTTGCTCAAGTATTTGTAAACCTCGCCGTCGTTGATGGCTGCCTTTGCACTTTCCAAGTCCGCATTGCCGGTCAACATGACTCGGGTCATTTGGGGATATTTGAGTTTGATTTCCTTTAAAAGCGCAATACCATCCATCTCTGGCATACGTAGGTCGGTGATGATCAAATCAAACGCTTGGGTTTTAAGGAGCTCAAGGGCCTCTTTGCCGCTTTCACAGGTGCTGACCTGGTAGCCCTCAAGCCTGAGCATGCGATTCAAGGCAGACAAAATATTAGCCTCGTCATCGACACACAAAATATGGTGTTCAGATGGGACAAGGGTCGTCAAGTCGTTGTCTAAGGTGTCGTTCATGGTGTTTTATCTCATGCTAGGGGAGGTCAACAAGGAGTCTAATGCTTCAAACGTGAAAGGGCGATGACGATGTCATCGAGGGCTTGATGATGGCACAAAGCCAGCTTGAAGCCAGTGGCAGTAGTTGGGTTTGAAAAACCAGGGAATCATCAGGCTTGGTGTGTCGGGCGCAAAGACTTCTACGCTCAAATGGTCCTTCCACTCACCAGTGGCGTTGACGGCCTGTAAAAGCATTTGAGAGCCATCTTCAAAACTTCTTTTGATGCCATTGAGGATCATGTGCTGAGGCATTGCATCCGCGTCGTTCGGTGCCCCATAGGCCATGCCGGTAGGTGTCTCTTGCGTCATTTCACCCAGTTGACAAGTGAAGGTCGACAAGTTTTGCGGTGTGAGCAAAGATGCTTTTGTAGGAGAAGCCGGCGAGTCAATGCGACCTGAGTACAGGTCGTGAATGCTTCCCCAGGCGCGCCCTTTTAGTGTTTTTTTGATGTGACTGAGAAGTCGCTCCACCAACACCTCGTCTTTGAGACGTATGCATTGTTGGCCTAAAATGTTGTCAAAAAAGATCAAGGCTTGGGGGTGTTCTTTGAGCAGCTGCGGCAACTCTTGAAGCGCATCTCGACGCTCAAAACGCCATGATGTTTGGCTACGTTTCAAGTCAGCACCATGCACATATTGGAAAAAAAACCGCGCCAAGGGATCGATGTCAATGATGGTGATGGTCTCGAATTGACAAAGCCATTTGGAGGACATCATCCAACCGGCACTGCCCCCAATCAGCAGCAAGTCTTTCGTGGTTGGCGGATGGGCCAGTAAGAACGCTTCAATGGCCTTTTTGCTGGGCGCCCAAGCGAGTCTGGAGCGATAGGCACTCCAATGCCATGACAGTCCTCCCGTTTCTTGCGCATGCAGCGCGTCTCCTAGCCACGTCAACAGATGGCGTCGAAGGGCATGGTTGGGGACAGTTTCTTGGGGTGGACGAGGCATAAAAGTTGATCAAAGACCAAGCGCTTCTTGCAAAAAGCTCATGAGCATCTGTACTCCAAAATGTTAACGATCACAGATGGCTTTTTTGATATGGACCAAAGGTGTGTCGGGCGGGATGGATTGCCAAGGGCCGATGACCCCCTCACTGGTCAAGACGTCCCCAGTGAGCCTGGCCCCCGTGTGCATCGACAAGGAGAGGGTTTTCGTGCGGTTGTTGTCGCAATCGATTTCAACCAATGAACGGGTGGAGCGATAGCTTTTCCCTAAAGCATTTTTTTGTGGATCTCTGTAGTCCAACATGCTCCAAACTTGACGAATGTGCTTGTTGCCCGCCTGGGGGCTGGATATGGAGTCACGGTCGATGTAAAAAACGCCTAAGTCCATGAGCCCCATGGATTGCCAGTCAACAGCAACAGCTTGGAAACAGATAAATCCACCGATCAAGGCGGGAAACAGTCTAAAAAGGCGGTAATTGTGGATAATTTGCTGGATCAAAGGTGTAAAAATTTTCATCTTCTGGGTCTCGTGCGCGATAATGCCATTCAAATGTATTGTCTATAAAAAATGGCTCCAAAACCATCTCTGTTTTCAAAGCACTTTGATGTGCTTGGGCTTTTTTGTCCAAAGAGGACCTATTTTTACTCAACAAGGGTCCTTTTCCTAGAAGTTTGTTCAATTTGTTCGAGGGCATGCTTAGGGCATGACTTGCGCATCTGTAGCTTGCCCGCACGCCATGCAGGGGTGACAATTGGGTGAAATCCACGATTTAGGCCGTTACGCACTCAGTGCACTTTGGGTTTTTGGGCTCTTGGGTGCCTTTTTATGGTGGCTCAATAAAAAACGTGGCGCTCCTTTTTCGAAACATTTGGACAAAAAGATACAGATCTTGGAGGTCTACCCAATGGGTTTGAAGAACAAGATGATGCTGGTTCAAGTCGATGACCAAAGGATGCTTTTGAGCATGAACGCCCAAGACATCAGGACCCTGCACGCTTGGCAAACTGGGCCCCATCACGAGCTTAAAACTGAGCCTGACAAGGCGTCTTTGGCCGCAGACAGCGCATGGTCTCCCCCCCATCCCTATGAAAGTACACCCTAGTCATGAGGACATTTCTCTCAACACTTGCACAAAAGGCTTGTTCAACACTTGAGCGGGCAAGCGTGTTTTTTATGGGCAGCACGGGCATGAAACCCTCTAAGCCTTTCAACGCTCTTCAAATGGAGCAAGATCGTTCTTGGATACGAGGGGTGGTGCACATGTTGGCCGGCCTTTTGCTGGTCGCCGTTTTGGTGGGTTTCGCGCAAAGCACCCTGGCCCAGGGCATTCCCATGGTCAACGTGACCGGCGGAAAAAACGGACAACAGTACAGCTTGAGTTTGCAACTCTTGGCGCTGATGACCACGTTGACGCTGTTGCCGTCCATGCTGCTCATGATGACCTCTTTCGTGCGCATCATCATCGTCTTGTCCTTGCTCAGACAGGCATTGGGCACGGGTCAAACGCCCCCCAACACGGTTTTGGTGGGCTTGGCCCTCTTTTTGACCTTCTTCATCATGTCCCCAGTCTTTGATGATATTTATCAAAATGCGCTCTCTCCCTACATGAACGAAAAACTGTCCTTTGAAAAAGCCTTGGCCAAGGCGGAGGCACCTGTTCGGCAATTCATGATGCTGCAAACGCGTGAAGATGACATCACCATGTTCATGCAAATCGCGCAAAAAAGGGATGTGGTGAGTGCCGATGATGTGCCCTTTACCACCTTGATGCCCGCGTTCATCACGTCTGAGCTTAAAAGCGCCTTCATGATTGGATTCATGATCTACATTCCCTTTGTGGTCATCGACTTGGTGGTGGCCAGTGTGTTGATGTCCATGGGCATGATGATGCTCTCGCCCATGATCATTTCCATGCCCTTTAAGTTGATGCTGTTCGTCTTGGTCGATGGTTGGACCCTTTTGATGGGTTCGCTTGCTTCGAGTTTTATTTTTAAATGACCGCATCAACTTTGAGGTCTACAAGCTTTTTATAAGAGGTCTTTTATGGATACAGCCATGGTGGTGGATTTGGGGCGACAAGCGCTTTGGATGACGATGCTCATTTGTGCGCCCTTGCTAGGCATTGCTTTGGTGGTGGGCTTGTTGGTCGGTATTTTTCAGGCGGCAACATCGATCAATGAGCAAACCTTGAGTTTCATTCCGAAATTGGTGGCCCTGGGGATCACTTTGAGCGTGTTTGGGGGCTGGATGATCAACACCTTGGTGGACTACACCAAAGTGCTTTTTGGTCGCATTCCAACTTTATTTGGCTAAGAGCAAAATGAATCTACTTGCTGCCAATTTGGTCGATCAGTTTTTTTCAATGATCTGGCCACTTTTGCGCATTTCAGCCTTTTTAACGTTCGCCTCCATTTACTCCATTCGAGCGGTCAATTTGCGCGTCAGAATCACGTTGGCGTTGGTGTTGACGATTTTTTTAGTGTTGCAACTTCGACTGGAGTTGCCCAGAATTGATCCCTTGACCGTTGAAGGTTTGAGGGAGATATTCAACCAACTTTTCATTGGTTTTACCATGGCTTTGATCATGCAGTTGGCGACCGCCTCGGTGGTGGTCGCTGGTCAAGCCGTCTCCAACTCCATGGGCTTGTCCATTGCCAACATGATTGACCCCACTTTGGGCAATGTACCTTTGACCTCTCAGTTTTTCACGATATTAGGAACCTTGATCTTTGTGTCCACGGGCGGTGACTTGATTGTGTTTGGGATTTTGTTGGACTCGTTTCAGTATTTCCCCATTGGCAAGACCTTGTTCAGCCAAGACTTGATGGGCAAGATCATCTCTTGGAGCTCCATTGTCTTTGTTGGTTCGGTGTTGATCTCTTTGCCGGTCATGATCACCTTGCTCTTTGTCAACGTGGGGCTGGGTTTTGTCACGCGTGCAGCACCGAGTTTGAACATCTTCTCCGTTGGATTTCCAGCCATGATGTTCACCGGCTTTTTGGTCCTGTGGTTGGCCATTCCCAGCATCTTGTCAAGAATTGATTGGCTCTGGGTTCAGACCTTCAACCAAATGCGTGCATTGATGCATCCGTGATGGTCTCCAAGCGTGTTCAACAAAAAAGCAAAGCAAAAGTGGGGTTGATCCATGGCTGAAGAAAGCTCATCAGAACGAACGGAAGAACCAACGGCCAGGCGCTTGGAGAAAGCGCGTGAAGAGGGGCAGATCGCAAGATCGGTCGAACTGAACACGGCCGTTCTCTTGGTCACCGCAACACTGTTCTTTACTTTCTCGGGACAGTGGATGTTTGATAAGTTGGGGCAACTCTTTGTGTATCAATTGCAGTTTGATCGCAAAGTGATGGACAAAGCCGAGTTGCTGCCTGCTATTTTTGCGCAGAGCGTGCTCGATGGGTATGTGATCATCTTCCCCATCATGATCACACTGGCCGTTTTGGCCATTCTATCCACAGGCTTGACGGGTGGATTTATTTTCTCTGCCAAGCTTTTGGCGCCCAATTTTGGCAAACTCAACCCCATGAGTGGTCTGGCCAGAATCTTTGGCATCAAAGCACTCATTGAGCTTGGTAAATCCATTTTAAAGTTCTCGATCGTGACGGTCATTTTGTACTTGACGGTGATGAACAACATGGAGGCCTTGCTCAACTTGAACCGCATGGACTTGAACCTTGCCGTCAAGCAAGCGGGTGGCATGATCGTGGATGCGTGCTTTTGGATGAGCATGGGCTTGGTTTTCATTGCGCTATTGGATGTTCCACTTCAAATCTACCAAGTCAATAAAAAATTAAAAATGACCAAGCAAGAGGTCAAAGACGAGATGAAAGACTCAGAGGGCCGTCCAGAGATCAAAGCGCAGATCAGGCGACGTCAAAGAGAGATGGCGAACAACAAGATGATGAGCAAGGTCAAAGACGCGGATGTGGTCATCACCAATCCACAGCACTTTGCCGTGGCCTTGCAATACGACCCCACCTCTGATGGCGCACCCATCTTGATCGCCAAGGGTGCTGACGAATTGGCCAGGAAAATCCGTGAGATTGCCAAGGAGGAAGGCGTGGAGATCTTTGAGGCCCCAGAGTTGGCCCGTGCGCTGTACTTCACCACCAAGCTCGATGCCATCATCCCCGAAGAGTTGTACCACGCAGTGGCTCAAGTGATTGCGTATGTGTTCAGCTTGAACGATGCCTACTCAAAGTCCTCAAGATTTGTGAAACCTAAGCCCAAAATACCGGAAAATATGCATTTTGATGAAAACGGCTACTTGATGGACAATGCGGTAGCATGATGGCAACTTCTTTAACCTCTTGTCCCATTCCTTGAAGGACACGACTTGACCGACTTTTTCCAAAGCCCTAGTGACAAGCTTCGCTTAGAGATGATGCTCAAATCCTTGAGCGCTGGCGACTTGAACCTGGCCATTTTGGGAGAAGACGAGGTGGCCTTGGCCCATTACGCCAGGAAAATCTACGAACACCTTAAAACCGATCCCAACGCCCAAGTGGACTTGTGCTTGTCTGCAGATGCTGAGAAATTGGTTCAAAGGTTCAATCAAATTTTGTCCGAGTTGACCTTGGACGAGGCTTTGGACAAATCGGCCAAAGCACCTCAAAAGCGGTTTTTGATTTTTCCTGATACGCAATTCATTCAAGACTTTGAGTTGCAACTCTTGGCGCGTCTCATCAATGGTTTGCCAGCAAGCAATTTGTTTGTGGTGCTGATTTTCAACAAGCGTGAGCCCTATGAGAAAAAGTTGCAGTCCTTCGGTAAAAACTTGGTTCAATGGGTGCTTGAGAGTGAGCATCCCTCTTTGGCCTCCAATTTTTCACACGCCCAAGCATGGAACAAAGCGCCAGAAGATGAGGTGATGAGCGCCAAAGATTTCAAGGCCCGTCAAAAGTCCCTTTTGGGTGCCCAAGAGGCCGATGATTTTCTCAATCAAAGTCCATTGGGCGCGCAATCAACACGGTACTCCATGGCCTCATCTCCCAAGGACTTGGGCAAGTCTGACCCAGTTTTATCTGAAGAGGAGTTGATGGCTGCGGTGCGATCTGTGCAAGAGCAGTTGGACAAAGAAGAGGCCCAAAGCCAAGAGGCATCAGCCCCTGAAGCTGTGTCTCCTTCAGCCAGAGGCAGTCGACTGGGCTGGGGTTTGCTTTTTGGACTCTTGGTTTCCATGGGTGTCTTGGGTGCGGTCTACAAAGAGCGCATTGTGCAAGAAGTTGAAAACATGAAGGAGTATTTAGAGGGACCCAAGTGGGAGAAAAAGCCTGTTGACAAGTCAGTGGACAAGTCCGTTGACATGACTGCCACCGATGCCTCGACGCCTGGAAATAAAGACTCGGCTGCTTCTGACAAAGCCATGGAGGATCCAGCGCAAAAAACCGGGGCACCTGGGCCAACTTCAAAAGACCTGGACGTCAAAGGGGACGGTGTATCGGGTGAAAAGCAACCCACGGTTGGCATGTCCAGCACGACCAAGACGCCGATCAAATTGGGGGAGTCCTTGATTCCAGACAGAGAAGCGGTGTTGACCGCCAAAGAGCTGAAAGACAAGCCAAAGACAGACAACAAGGGCCCGTCCACCGAACAGGCCCCAAGGTCTCAGCCCCAGCTGGCGCAGAACCATGTACCCAATGCCTCAACAAAATCCCCACCTTCATCGTCTAAAGAGAATGGGACACCTGCAGCTGAGAAGTCTGACTTGAGGGCGGTGCCTTTGCCACTTGAAAAACATGCGGTGAAAGACGAACCCTTGAAAATC
>JBAXNB010000026.1:0-22727 GCA_037134015.1 Betaproteobacteria bacterium
AACTCTGCGCATAGTTTCCTCTATTGTATGAATCGTCATAGCCTCTCTTAGGGTGGCATTGATTAAAGTCTGATAGCCTCTCCCACCAGCCTGCGCGCGGTACCAGCCAAGTACGTCTGGGTCAAGCGTAATGTTGATTTTTTTCTTTTTAAGTTCCGAACGAAAAGCCACCTTACCTTCAAGGGGGGTAACCTCCTTGCCGGCAATCTTCCATATGCCACGATCAAGGTCAAGTTCTGTTAAATCTGGAAGTTCATCGTACTCTTGAGGTGATATTTCGTGCAAATCAACTTTTGCTAAATTACTGCCTAAATTTTGATTGTTCGCGCTCATTTGCTTTCCTCATTGAATAAATGTGGCGAGCATCGCCACGTTGAACATAGCCAACCACCATCAAACGACCATACAAGTATCCAAAACAAACCATGCGTTTTTCACCATAGTTTTGTCTTTCATCCTCAAATTCAAGCGTTGGACCGTCAAAAATCACTTTAGCATCCGCAAAATCAAGGCCACGGTCAACCAATGTTGTTTGTCGCCTCGATTCATGCCAAGTTAATTTAAAGTACATTTGACGTATTTTAAAGATAATTATCTCCCTGTCAAGACGATTGTGGAGATAAATAAAAGTGATCGAATTCTATAGTCTCGAACGACTCAAAGGTTACGCTTTCCAATAAATGGGGGGTTAGTGAGATGCATTAATTCGGTGCGTGATGATGTTTCAGGTAAACCTTTGGCGGCAATTGAGTGGGAATAATTCATAATTGACTCACACCATCCAGCGACATCCTTCTGTATGTTGGAATCTCTTTAAACATCGATAAGTTGTTATCCATATCTTGCAATCCACAGTAATGAAATCCTGTCGTATTTTTTAGTTTAAGTGACCGTAAATGTCTGGTGCCTGTGAAATTCTAATTTTTGTACCAAAACAACCGCTTCAAGTCGGCCAAGACGCTATTTAGCTTGACCACTGAGGTCCTTTGCCAAGCAAGTGATCTTGGAGTAAAGTGTGTACGCATAGATTCACAACCCAAGAGGCATCCACATGGAAACGACAAAGGTAGGCATACGCGAGTTCCGTTCCGACTTGGCCGAGTACATCGCATCCAGCACGCCCGTTGCCGTCACGCGGCATGGTCAGACGGTTGGCTACTTCATCCCCACGCAGGGACAAGTTGAAGAAGACATTACAGCCTTGAAAAAAGCCAGTAAGATCTTGGACAAACTGCTTGAGGCGCAGGGCGTAGATGTGGAGTCCGTGGTTGCAGACTTCAAAGCAGCACGTAGGAAAGCCAGTTCGCCCTTTAAGAAGCGTAATGTCAAAACGGCATGAGCGGTAAAGCTATCGTTCTTGATGCGAACATTCTTATTCGTGCGGTTATGTGAAAGCGAGTGCGTGAACTGATTTTTGGCAGTGTAACGACGGTTAAATTCTTTGCCCTCGATGTTGCATACGCTGATGCGCGAAAGTATCTGCCTGGGCTGTTAACAAAGCGTATCGATATACTCTTACCAGTGTAATTTCTCGAGCGCTTTACACCCAAACCTGTCAAATGAAATAAATATATCTAAGAAAGCAGTATTATGAATATGACGCATTACATGGAATTATTAGCTGTCAACCAACCTTGGAATTTGTTGATTTTTATGGCGGGACCTATTGTTCTTGCTGAGACTTTAGCAATTACAGAGTTTTATTTGCTTTTTACTCGGAAATTTGAAGGATTCATATACCAGTTGAACCGATTCGCTGGTATTTCAGTAGGTATTTACTTTGCTGGAATAATCGTTTACGTAGTTATGAACGCTATTGTTCCAATAACCAAATCAGGAGAATGGCGATCATTCATTGATGTTATTGCTGTGGTGACCTATGTTGTAGCTGGGATACCTTTGGTGTTCATTGCTATACAAGAATTGGGTTTGATCAACGATGAGCTAAGTAAGGAAAGTAAGTTAAAGATACACGCAATTTGTGTTTCTTTATTCCTCGTATTTGGTCACATAGCTATGATTACTGGGATGATTGATCCAGCAATTTTTGGTTATCAGTCACCTGTTCAAATGGACATGGTGCATGAAATGCCGATGGAGCATCATGATCACAACAAGTGACGACTCTAAGTTGACATCTCTCTAACTGTTTTATCAAAATATTTGATTTGATTTTGGTTTTGAATTGATTGCTATTTTTTAGAGTACTCCATTTACATAAAATTCAAACGCGTTTTTTTTATTGCTGTGCGCCTTTGATTTACTGGTGTTTGAATAAAATTTTCTGGCTTGATCAAAAATGAGCATGTAAGGATTGATGGATTAACTGCAGCATTGATCCGTTAGAAACTTAGCCTATTCTCTCAAGTTGTTTGGAAATAGGAATAAGTTTTTTTTAAAAAAACTTATCTACGAATGTCACAATAATAGAGATCGAGTAGCCGATAATGCTTTATCGTGTCTCCAAAGGTTATTTAGCTACCTTTTTTGTTGATGAGGTTAGAGATGATAGATGTATTGAAATTTTTTCGATTGATGGCTTTGTTCATTTCTGCCCCATTTGCAGTTGGGCAAACTCTGATAGATGAAGCTTTGTTGTTGCCACTCAGTGCAAAACAGCAAGCAAGCCTTGGCGTTAAAGTGATTGAGCTTCAGCAATCAGTAGGTACTCAGTTGTTGGTCAGTGCCTCGGTGGTGACGCCACCTGGTAAAGAGTTCACCGTATCAGCCCCTTACGCCGGTCAAGTTTCGAAATTGTTGGTTGGCGTTGGTGATTCTTTCAAGAAAGGCGCATCCCTTGCGCAGTTCACGAGTTCAATTTTGGGAGACACAAGGAGATTGTTGGGTGAAGCTTCTATTGATTATAAGAACGCAACTGCGGCTGCTGATCGCGATAAAGTCATGTTTGAAGAGGGCATTATTCCAGCTGTCAGGTTGCAACTGAGTCGATCCAAGCAAGAAGTGGCTTTAGCACAATTGCTTGCACGTGAGGCGGAGTTATCAGCAACTGGAATATTTTTTGACCCTCAATCTGGCTATGCAACGGGCACCTTGAAGGCACCCATGTCGGGCATGGTCATGGAGGCCTTTACGTCTGTAGGTCAGCGTGTTGAGCCCGGTGCCGTCTTGTTCAGACTGGCAGATGTTTCTCAGTTACAGCTTGACATGCAACTTTCTTACGATAAAGCCCTTCAAATACAAGTCGGAGACGAGGTCAGTTTGGTTTCACGCAATATGAAAGCCAAAATCATTGGAGTCAGTCGTGCCGTGGACGCCAGTCAATTGGCAAAAGCACGTGCCCTCATCACAAGTCGTGGTAGCTTGCAGCCTGGAGAGTTGGTGTCTGTCATAGTTCATGCCAAAGGACTTCCAAACAAGAGCAATACGGCTCAGCAATGGTCCCTTCCAACACGAGCCTTGACGCAGTGGAGAGGACAAACTTGGGTATTCTTGGCCAATGAGAAAGGATTTGAAGCCAAGAAAGTTGCGGTCAAATCAGCCACAGAAGAAAATTCAATCATGGAGTTGTCTTTGCCCGCTGGCAGCAAGGTTGCGATCACGGGCATCGCTTCATTGCGTGCATTGCTGCAAAAGGATGAGTGATGTTTGAGTATCTCATTCGTTGGAGTCTGCGATTTCGTGGGTTGACCCTGTTGAGTGCGGTCTTTTTATGTGCAGTGGGTGTTTACGCTTGGTTGAATTTGCCGATAGATGCTTTTCCTGATATTTCACCTGTTCAAGCCAAGGTGATCTTGAAAATTCCAGGCATGACGCCTGAAGAGGTCGAGCAAAGAGTGGTCAAACCCATTGAACAAGAATTGCTCAGCATTCCAAACAAACGCATCGTTCGTTCTGTCTCTAAGTACGGCATTGCCGATATCACCATTGATTTTGAGGAGGGGGTTGATTTGTATTGGGCGCGCCAGCAGGTTGCTGAGCGCTTGGGGACGATTTTGCGGGACATGCCTGCCAATGTGACTGGAGGCTTGGCGCCCATTGCAACCCCATTGAGTGAGGTCTACATGTTCACCATAGAGGGGCAAGCATTCAGCTTGGCTGAAAAGCGCCATGTGTTGGACTGGGTGATTCGCCCCGAATTGAGGACCATTCCAGGGGTTGCAGATATGAACTCTTTGGGTGGTGAGGTGCAAACCTTTGAGGTGATCCCAAGCACGGCCAAAATGGCTGCTTTGGGTGTCAGCATGTCTGACTTGCGGCAGGCTTTGCTTGCCAACAACAGCAACGACGGAGCGGGGCGTTTGACGACTGGGGAAGAGGCCTTGGTGGTTCGAGTTCAAGGTGCTATCAACACCTTGGAGGATTTGCGACTGGTGCGCTTAAAAAGTTCCAGCAACCATTTGGTGCAACTTGACGACGTGGCTCGAGTGACTGTGGGTTCAATGACCCGTTATGGTGCAGTCACACAAAATGGACAAGGTGAAGCGGTTGAAGGGTTGGTGCTGAGCTTGCGAGGTGTGAATGCTCGTCAATTGGTGAAGGCCGTGGATGTCAAATTGATCGAAATTGCTTCTCGGCTTCCTAAAGGCATGAGCATCAAAACCTTTTATAACCGAGGTGAGTTGGTCACTCGGGCCTCCGATACAGTTATTCATGCCTTGATTGAAGCTGCCATCTTGGTTTGCATCATCCTTTATGTTTTTTTAGGCGGGGTACGAGCTGCTTTGGTTGTGGCTGTAGCGCTTCCCTTGTCTTTGTTGAGCACATTTGTGCTCATGCGAGCTTTTGGTTTGACAGCCAATTTGATGAGTCTTGGCGGTTTGGCCATTGCACTTGGGATGCTTGTAGATGCTGCCGTGGTGGTGGTTGAAAATATTGAGAAGGCGTTTGCATCGCATTTGACTGCTCATGGTTTGTCGAAAACAGAAATTTTGCTTAAAGCGGTGCTGCAAGTGGTCAAGCCAGTCGCCGCAGGTGTGTTCATTATTTGTGTGGTTTTCTTGCCTTTGTTAAGCTTAGAGGGCTTGGAGGGCAAGCTGTTTGCGCCTGTGGCCATGACCATTATCATGGCTTTGGCATCATCGCTGCTTTTGGCGTTCACGGTGATTCCCGCTTTGGCATCCTTGGTGCTTCATCAAGACGGTGCAAGCGAGCCTGTGTTGATGCAAAAAATTCAAGCGCTTTACATCAGCGTTCGTGAGTGGGTTTGGTCCAAGCCGCGTTGGCTTTATGGCGTATCCATGGCTTCTTTGGTTTTGGCTGCACTACTTTATAGCCTTTTGGGAAAAACGTTCATGCCCACGTTGGATGAAGGTGACATCTTGATTCAACTGCAAAAGTTACCCTCCATCTCTTTGGCGTCATCTTTAGAAATTGACACGAAAGTTCAGCAAGCTATTTTAGACAATGTGCCAGAGGTCGAATCGATTGTGGCTCGCGCGGGTTCAGATGAGTTGGGGCTTGATCCGATGGGGCTGAACGAGACCGATACATTCTTGGTCTTGAAATCTAAGAGTGAATGGCGAGGCACCAAGGAAGATATCATCAACGAGTTGAGAGTTGTGTTGGATGGTTTTCCAGGTCTGGTCTATGGCTTTACCCAACCCATTGAAATGCGTGTATCGGAGATGCTAACGGGTACACGTGGCGATGTAGCGATTAAAATTTTCGGTACCGATTTGGCGCATCTCAGCGAAGCTGCTTTGCAAATTGCTCAAGCAGTTCGATCCGTTGCCGGTGCAGCTGAGGTCATTGCACCTAAGGCTGAGGGTTTACAGTATGTTTTGGTCAATTTGAATCGAACAACCATGGGTCAAGCAGGCTTTAGTGTTGATGCCTTGCAGCAAGCTTTTAAAAATCAAATTGAAGGTGAGTCACTGGGCTATATCTTAAAAGAAGGGGTGCGAATTCCGCTCACATTAAAAGGCAGTGATGCATCGCGTCAAAGCACGGAAGGTTTCAAAAATCTACAGCTCTCAGCACCTGATGGTCGAACATGGTTGGCCAGCACCTTGGCTGACATACGTTTGACAGACGGGCCAATTCGAGTCGATCATGAGCAAAGTATGCGTTTCACCAACGTTCAAGTTGCGGTCGATGGTCGTGATTTAACAGGATTTGTAGAGGACGCTAAAAATGCAGTGTCCGCTTTGAAGTTGCCAGAGGGCGTGCGCATTGTTTGGGGTGGACAATTTGAGAATCAACAACGCGCTTCGGCCAGGTTGAGCTTGGTCATTCCGGCCGCATTGACCATCATTTTCACCATTTTATTGCTGACCTTTGGTTCACTTAGTCAAGCGGGCATTATTTTCTTGAACATTCCCTTTGCTTTGGTTGGAGGCGTGGTGGCGTTGTCAATTTCTGGGGAGTATTTGTCTGTTCCCGCCTCTGTCGGTTTTATTGCATTGCTGGGGATTGCTGTTTTGAATGGTCTGGTGATGGTGACCCATTTCAATGAAAGGCTACTAGATGGTGAAGCCATGGACGTGGTTGTTCGCCGAGGAACAGAGCGCCGCCTACGACCGGTTTTGATGACAGCTGTGATCACCGCCTTGGGCATGATTCCTTTGCTTCTTGCCTCAGGGCCTGGCTCAGAAATACAGCGTCCTTTGGCCATTGTGGTCATGGGGGGCTTGTTCAGTTCGACCTTGTTGACCTTGCTTTTGCTGCCTAAATTGTTTGAACACTTTGGTGCACCAGAGGGCGTCAATTGGTCTGGGGTCTTGCGTTATTTGCCGTGGAGAAAACTTTGATTCATATCGAAACCCCCTTTTTCTTCCTCATAGCTTCTCTCTTGGCGATCACCGTTCAAGCGCAAACCCCTTCAAGCTTATCGACTTACTTGCCTGCTGAAACATCTGTCAAAGAAACTTTGCTCAGCAGCCCTTTGATGGAGATGGCCAGATCGAAAAAAGAGTTTGGAACAGCTCGCGCAGAAATGATCGATGCCGGCTCTGCCGAATTCATCTTGCGTAGCAACCTTCAACGCCGCCAAGATGTGTTGTTGGGCCAGCAATTGCATGAGTCCATGCTCAGTGTAGAGCGGCCCATTCGATTTTGGGGAAAGCGCAAAATTGATGCAGATTTGTCAATGCAAACACAAGCTTTTGCAAACATCGAGTATGCGGATGCGATGCATGAAGGTGCCAGAGAATTGATGCATCTTTGGTTTTCATATCTGAGAGCTTTAGCGGACAAAAAAAATGCCGAATCAAGCTTTGAATTGACCGCCAAGATGCACCGATTGACTCAGATTCAGTTCAAACAAGGCGAAATCTCACAGTTGGATGAACAACTTGCGAATGCAGAATTTGAACGCGTGAGTGCTCAACGTTTTGTTGCTGAGGGGCAGCTGCAATCAGCTTCTTCGGCTTTTGCTAGTCGATACCCTGGGGTGACATTGCCTACGAGCATGCCATTCGATTTGCTGACTCCTGAGCGTATGAATTCGCTTTCAATCAGTGAGCCGCTACAGGCCATGAGAGAGGAGTTTTTGGAAAAAAATCACGAGCTCAATATGCTTCGCATCGATGCAAAACGTTTAAGATTATCAGCTGAACGTGTGTCCAAGGATCGATTGCCAGACCCCACCTTGGGTGTCTTTACTGCACGCGAGCGTTCAGGCGCTGAAAAAATCTCTGGCCTTTTGTTCTCCGTGCCTTTGCCAGGGTCCGCGCGTGAATTCCATGCCAAGGCATCACTTGCAGAGGCTCAATCTGCAAGCGATAAAGTTCGACTTTTTGAGCGGCAGTTGGGGGCCATGTTTGAAAACATGTGGTTCCAGTTTCAAAATAAAAAAAAGGCTGCAGAAAATTTAAGACTTGCTTGGCAACGTCAAGCCGTGGCTGCAGAAAAGTCCTTGAAAGCTTACACCTTGGGAGAGGGAACACTGTCTCAAGTGTTGATGATTTCCAGATTGGCCAGCGAAAACTTGAATTCAGCCGAACACATGAGCTTGGAGGTTGTGGAGTTGTTGTCTTTGATTCGCTTGGATCTTCATCAAATTTGGGATTTTGATGAATAGTCTATCGACTGATTGTGATTGATATTTTTTGTCAAGTAGACTTCTTTTAAACTTTCGGTTTTGTCACTCAGTGACTAGACCTGTTGGCTTTCAATGCACTGAGATGCAATCTCTTGGAGCCATAGGTGGTCTTGCTGCTCATGTCTACCTAGGCGTTCAGCGCGACTTGCTTTTTTGTCTGCTTTGATCAAAAGCATCATGTAGGCGGCGGTCCTCTCATCGTGCGGAACTCCATCGCTTTTTAAGGTGAAGTGATAAGGGGAATGATAATGATGCATCGCTTTGTACAGCAGGTTCCTATCATCCGCTGGCAATGATTGAATGCAATCGAGGTGGGCCAATAGGTTAGCACCGACAGCGCCGTGTTTGCCTTTGACCCTCACTACTTCATTTCTTTCGTTGAGTTGAAATGTTTTGATCTTTCCGATGTCATGCACCAAGGCAAGAAGGATCATCAGTGGATCCTCTGGGTCAAATTCATAGTCCTGACTTGGGTGAGTGACTTGCGCAAGTTCAGTCCTCAGTCCCTCGTAGGTAAAGCGCTGTCGTTGAATCAATGCATAGGCCGCTACTCGAAGCGAGTGATCAAGTAAGCTGCAATGCCCATGGTGGTTGTTGACGAGCTCCCTGGGGACTTCATGCCCTGCTTGCTCGTCTTCCTCTGAACACGATGAAGAGTTCATGCTTGAACATGGATGGTCTTTGTATTGGCACAATAAAGCCAAACAGCTGGTCATGGCAGACGCAACTAGGGGGTTCTTTTTAAGGGTGATTTTGATGAATTGGGTGATCAGTGGCGCAAACTCATACTGTTGACTCGTGATGAGCCAATCTGGAATTGAATGGATACTGGGCCCTACTGAAATCGGATTTTTTAAGATGCGCTCTATCTCTCCCATGTTAGAGTGCAAGCCAAAACGGCTATGCTCGCTCAAAGCGATCAATTGGCTTTGACGAGACTGTAAGCTGAGTTTTAAATTCCAAACCAGACACAACAAAGCGATGAAAACTTCAGCGATCAACAAGGCCGCGCTTGATTCGATGGTTTTCATCCCCGCTTGCAGATCCATGACGCCCCCATTTCTCAAGGGCTGAGTGATGTCTACAACGAGCAAAGCGACCCACCAACTGGCACAGACCACCGCCAAATTGACCCAAAAGGATTGCTTAGACATGCTCAAGCCTTTAAACGGTTTGCGATCATGTCCTTAAGGGAGGATTGTTCTTGGTGCTCTGGTGTGCAAAGCAAATGCATTTTTTCGATTCGGTTTTGCTGGGTATGGATCCACTTGGAGCTTGGCCCCCTGAGTTGTGCCAAAGTTTTTCGTGCTTGTCTATAAATCAGCATGAGTTCACGCATGTTGACCAACAATTCACGCACTTTGACCGCATGGGTCTTGAAGTCCCGCGAGCGGTGTTGAAACTGCAAAACCCGAGCGATGGGAATTTTTTTCGCTCGCCATAGTCCTAAGGCAAAGTTTTTATTCCATTGCACAAATCTGGGATAGCGCTCACCAGTGTAATGTCCTTCAAGAGGAGGGTAGGAGCTCCATTGGATGCGAAGGCGCCCGTTGTGCACGGGTTGCAAGGTGTTCAGTTGGTGATCAAGTCTGATCAATGTTTCAAGCGACTCGTACATCAGCATGACCATTTCATGGAACTGGGTCAAGTAGATGTTTTCTGAATGCTTTTTTTCTTCTAGAAGGTGTTTTTCCAAAATTTACCTTTTTTATGAAACATTAAGTATACATAAAAAAAGTTAAAGAATGAAAAATAATTCAATTCAAGGCGTTGGAAGAGAAATTTTTGCGGTTTCAGCGACTTGTCCCCATTTGAGGAGATCTTCTTTCAATATTTTAGAGAACTCCTCGGAGGTGGTTCCTGATGCCTGCACTGACATGATGTTCATGGCCTGGATGACGTCGGCTTGTCTCAACACTTTGTTGACCTCCGTCTCAAGGAACTTAACGATGTTGGCTGGCGTGCCAGTTGGGGCAAAAAGGGCTGTCCAAACTTTGAACTCAACACCCGACATGCCCACCTCTGCCATGGTAGGAATGTTCGGTAAGCTTGGCAAACGCGTGGGTGCTGTCACAGCCAAGGCCCTCACGTTGCCAGTCTGTAGCGCCGGCAATGCCGGCCCAGGATCGGAGAAGGTCATCAGCAAGTCACCCGACATCATGGCATTGATGGACTCGGTGGTGCTTTTGAATTGAATGAACTCGCCAGGCGTGCCCGTTTTGATCTTAAAGAGCTCACTGGAAAACTGAAACAATGGGCCAGAACCACCATAGTTGGATTTGTTGGGGTTGGCTTTCATGAAGCTGACCAAGTCTTGCACATTTTGAATGGGCACTTTGGTGTTGACAAGCAAGATCAGTGGGAAATTGGCGATCATGCTGATCGGTGTGAAGTCTTTGGTGGGGGAATACTTCAACTTAGGCATCAAGATGGGGGTAAAGACCATATTTCCCGACGGGGCCATCAGCAAGTTGTATCCGTCGGGGTTGGATTTAGCGACAAACTCAGTCGCAATGATGCCCCCAGCTCCAGCCTTGTTTTCAACGATAACGGATTGATTCAAATTGGCAGAGAGCTTTTGTGCAATCACGCGAGTCATCATGTCTACACCACCGCCTGCACCTTGGCCGACGATGATGCGAATGGGTTTACTTGGAAAATCTTGTGCCTGCGCGTAAAGGAAAGGCGCCAAGCCCATGAAGAATGCGCTCAACAGAGGGATGATTTTGAGGAAAGCTTTTTTCATGTGATTCAAACGCCTGTAAAGAGTGAACAAGGGTTGGCCGTGACATTCAACAGGTCAGTTGAAAATTTTCGCCTTTAATTCATTGGACCATTGCTCTTGAGAGATTTTGGTCGGGTTGTCTTTGATCAGATCCTCTGTGATTTTCATGATTTCATCGACGGGAGCACTGAAGTCTATGGGAATACCGTAGGGCTGTTCAACATACCACGGTGTCACGCAATACAACTCAATGCGATTTCCATCGGGATCAAAGAAGTAAATGCTCCAAGCATTGCCGTGGGTGATGGTGCGTTGGATGGGCACGTTGTCGGCCAATAAATTTTTGTGATAAGAGATCAAATCTTCAAGGCTATCGACCCTGAAGGAAATTTGATTGATGGGGGTCGTTGCGGGGTCGTCTTTGCGTCCTGAAGCTACAACCAATTGGTGATGTTCGCTCGCATTTCTGCTCATGAAAGCGATTTCTCCCCCTAGGTAATACTCTCCGCGATCCGTCAAAACCAAGCCCAATGTTTTTTGGTAGAAAGCAACCATTTGATCCAAGTCTCTGACTTGTATACCTACATGGGTCAGTTGAACGTTAGGGGGTTTTTTCATAAGTTTTCCTTCATGATGTTGAACAAGTTTGGCGCGCAGATCATTGTCTTTCAATGCCTTTGATATCAACGACTTTTCTCCAGCGTGTGATCTCGCGCTCTATTCGAGTGCGCATTTCCTCAGGCGTTGAAGGTGTAGGGGCGCCGCCAAATTCAGTGAATTTTTGTTTCACCTCGGGTGAATCAAGGATGAGTCTAATTTCTTGGTTGAGTTTGTCAACAATGGGTTTTGGCGTGCCTGGGGACACAGCAACACCAAGCCAAGAGCTGAACTCAATGCTGGGCAAGGTTTCTGATACGGTTGGAATGTCAGGTGCCAAGGGAGAACGAGCTTCAGAGGAAACTGCCAAAGCACGAATCTTGCCTCCTTTGAGCTGACCAAATGTAAAAGTGGCCGTCTCAATCATCACATCGGTTCTGCCGCCAAGCAATTCCATCATGGCAGGTGCACCGCCTTTGAAGGGCACGTGAAGCATGTTGATGCCCGCTTCTATGCTGACCCACTCACCTAATAAATGGTGCAAACTACCAGCGCCAGATGAAGAAAAACTCACCTGTCCGGGTTTTGCCTTTGCCAAGGCGATCATTTCTGTCAAAGATTTAATGCTCGAATCTTTGACAACCGAAATGACCATGGGGTAGGTCACAATGGTCGAGACCATGCCAAAATCCTTGACAGGGTCGTAGGGTAGTTTTTTGATGACGGCGGCTGATGATGGATGCCCACCGGTGAGCAGAACCATGTTGAGTCCGTCAGGTGCTGATTTCGCAACAAAATCATTTGCAAAAGCACCGCCAAAACCGACCTTTTGTTCTACAACAAAGGGTTGACCAAAACGTTCAGACATCCGCTGCGCAAGCATTCTACTGACGATATCGGTGCTGCTACCCGCAGCAAAACCCACGACAAATCGCATAGGTCGATTGGGAAAATCACTGGCGGTATTTTGTGCCCAAACATTGAACGCCAAAAACAGTATAGCGAAGGCGCTTGCGCGCATGGTGAAGGCTTGTTTCATGGATCAAGTCAAAATGTATAGGGGTTAAACCAAAGCAAGAAGCTCACTGGCCCCATTATCGTAAAGCCTTCTTGCAAAAAGCCTCATCGTTAGCCCTAAGCTTGCAGTGGAAACAAGAGCCGCGGCACCCAAAACGGACTCGTTTGAGCCTTCGATGCTTCATTTAGGTGTTTTTTTGCTAAGGGAGAGGCCTTTTGATCATCGAGTCCTGCATTTTTAGTGAATTCACCAATACGTCTGAGCTCAAATTTCAATTAAGATCGGACGTGAATTAATTGCTAATGTTTATTAGAAAAGATTGATTTAACACTTATTTTTATCACCAAAGGACTGATGTGAAGATTCTCTATTTCAACGATTTTAGATTGGGTATTTTAAAAGGCGATCATGTGGTTGACGTGACCTCATTGGTGGAAAACATCCCTCATTCTGGCCCAGGCGATTTGATCAATGCTGTCATTGAACATTTTGATGACTTTAGACCGCGTATTGAAGCCATGGTTGCCCAACAAACGGGTGTGCCTTATGCCGGTCTTGTGATCCGCCCCCCATTGCCCAAGCCCACGACCATCGATTGCATGGCCGTGAATTACATGGAAGACGGCACCAAGAGCGAGCCCGCACCGATCAATGCTTTTTTGAAGTCCCCTACGGCCATCATTGGGCCTGGTGAAAAAATGGTTTTGCCCGATATGCCTGCTTCAGTGTTTGAGGGAGAGGCTGAATTGGCCTTGGTCATCGGTAAGCGCGCTAGCCGTGTGTCACAAGCCGATGCGATGAAGCATGTGTTTGGGTATGTGAATTTCATCGATGGATCGGCCCGTGGTGTCAAACCCGATACCAACGTCTTTTATCAAATGAAGTCCAGGCAAACTTTCGCCCCAATTGGTCCCTACATCGTGACGGCCGATGAAATCAAAGATCCTCAAGAATTGAAGGTTCAACTCTGGGTGAATGGTAATTTGAGACAAAATTTCAACACCAACGACATGGCCCACAAAATCCCTCGTTGCGTCGAGTGGGTGAGCCATATCCATGACTTGTTGCCAGGAGATATTTTGGCAACGGGTACCAATCACCGTGGACTCAATGCGTTCCAACACAATGACAAAGTGGAGTTGGAGGTGGAGGGTCTCGGTCGTTTGGCCATCACCGTTCATGATGACTTGCACCGCACATGGACTCGCGACACGCGTTTAGAGCGTGAACAAAAGGGCTTGTCCGTGATCAACGATCAACTGACAGGCAAATACGCACCCGCCAAATAAAACAGGCGTTGAAGACTCGATTTTTAATTTAAAATCGATCCCGTATCAGCGGGTTCAAGGTGATTAAAATCAAAAAACCCCATGAAAACCGATGGTTTTCATGGGTACTTTTTTTTCAATTCACCGTTCAAGCGTGTTCATGTTGGATTTTTTTAGCCGTGTTATTTTTAAGGTAATTAGTCATGTCAGTACGAAAAAAAGCTTTGGTCACGGGCGGCGCAACTGGAATTGGTAAAAGCGCAGTATTGGCCCTTGCTCGGGCTGGTTACGACGTTGCGATCAATTACGCCTCAAGCGCTCAAGCGGCCAAAGACACGCAAAAAGAGGCCCAGGCACTTGGCGCGCAAACCCTCTTGCTTCAATGCGATGTCAGTGATGAAAAAGCGGTGAGAGCCATGCTGGCTGAAGTTGAGAAAGCGTTTGGGCATTTGGATGCTTTGATTTCAAATGCAGGAACCACCGCCAAATGGAAGGTCAAAGACCTTGAAAGCTTGGACATGGAAGAATGGGACCGAACTTTTGCCGTGAACGTCAAGGGTTTGTTTCAAGTGGTCCGAGCAGCTGTGCCCCTGCTTAAAAAGGGAACCAATCCAAGCATTGTCAACACGGCCAGCATCGTGGGATTGCGTCCGGGTCCTCAGCCTTTGCCTTATGCGGCGAGCAAAGCGGCGGTGGTGAACATGACCAAAACCTTGGCTTGGAATTTAGGCCCTGAAATTCGTGTCAATGCCGTTGCGCCAGGATGGATGGAGGGGGACTGGATGCAAAGAATGCTTGGAGAAAAATACGACGACTTGATGGGCAAACGCGCGAAGGCGACGCCCTTGAAGAGATGCGTGACTGCCGATGACGTGGCCGAGACCATGTTGAATTTGATTCAATCCAATCGTTTCGTTACCGGTGAAATTGTTGTGATCGATGGTGGCTTTACAAGCTCAACCTGATTCAAGAACCTTGTTGCGGAGTCATTTGTTATGTTAGAAGGTTTTGTTCCCTTTCCAAAAGAGTTTGTTGCCAAGTATCGCCAAAAGGGGTATTGGCAAGACAAGTCCTTGGCGCAAGAGTTTGATGCGGTGTATGCGCAATTCAAGGATCGAACTGCACTGATTGATGGAGAGCGGGAGTTCTCTTACAGCCAAATTGATCAGATCACCACCAACTTGGCTTTGAACCTGTTAGAGATTGGTTTAAAACCCTTGGACCGTGTTGTGCCAACCTTGCCCAACGTGCATGAATTTGTTTTGTTGTATTTTGCATTGCAGAAAATAGGTGCCATACCGATTGCTGCCCTGGTCACACATCGTTTTGCTGAAATCAATCAATTCACTCAACTCTCACAGGCCACCACTTGTGTCTATCCCGAGCGCTCTGGGGAGTTTGAATTTTCCCCGATCATTGAGCGCGTTCAAGCGCAAAACCCCTGTTTGACAATTCGAATTGTTTTGGGCGAGGCCAAGCCAGGTGAATATTCCTTGAGGGACCTCATCGATCGGCCCTCAGGTTTGGATCCCAAGCGTTTGAAAGATGTCCATATCGATCCCATGGACCCATGTATTTTTCAGCTCTCTGGTGGGACCACAGGCATCCCGAAGTTGATTCCTCGAACCAACAACGACTACGCTTACAACTCCAAAGTGGCTGCCTCAGTTTGCGAGGTCAATGCGGATTCGGTCTTGCTCTTGGTGCTGCCCATTGCGCATAACTTACCCCTTGCTTGCCCTGGTATTCAAGGCTTCATGTTCAATGGTGCAAAAGTGGTCGTTCATCACAACACCCGCCCAGCGGAGATGTTTGCCTTGATCCAAAAGCACCGTGTCACGCATTTAAAAGTAGTTCCTGCTTTGTTGATTCGTTTGATCAACGACCCCAGTGCTACCGAGTTTGATTTGTCTTCGTTGAAATTTATTCAAAGCGGAGGCCAACGCATGCAGCCGGAGGTTCGCTTAAAGACCCGCGCCTTGATTCCTGGGGTTTTTGTGCAAGAAAACTTTGGCATGTCTGAAGGCACATTGATGTTTGTAAGAACATCTGACCCCGATGAGGTGAAGATGCAAACCTGTGGTCGACCTGTGTGTGAGGACGACGAGGTCAAGCTGCTCGATGAAGAGGATCGTGAGGTGCCAATGGGAGAGGTTGGCGAATTGACTGTTCGAGGTCCTTATACGTTGAGGGGCTACTACGGTGTGCCTGAATACAATGCACGACAATTCACCAGCGATGGTTTTTACCGCTCTGGTGATTTGATGCGCATGCACCCCTCTGGCAACTACGTTGTAGAGGGAAGAAAAAAGGATTTGATCAACCGCGGCGGAGAGAAAATATCGGCCGAGGAGGTAGAGAATTTGATTCTCATGCATCCTAGCGTTCAAAACGTTGCGTGCGTGCCCATGCCTGACCCCAATATGGGGGAAAAAATGTGTGCGTTTGTGATTTTGAAAGCTAAGCAAGCTTTGGATTTGAAGACCCTGGTGGAGTTTTTGTTGACCAAAGAAATTGCTAAATTCAAATTGCCTGAGCGACTTGAGATCTTGGCTGATTTTCCAGTTTCTACCTTTGGTAAAGTCTCAAAGAAAGCTTTGGGTGAGTTGATCACAGATAAGCTGGCCAAAGAGGCTGGGCACTGAAGGCAGGCGTGAGGCTTTCAACTTCGTTGAAAGCCTTTGAGCCCCACTTTTATTTTTTATTGACACCTCATTGAACCTTTAAACCATGCGAATCATTGACCTGCATTGTTACCCCGGCACACAAACTTGGATTGACTCACAAGGGCCTTATCCGGCTGAATTGGCCCGTTACTGGAAGCGAGATTGGGTGGCCAAAAGCGAAGAGGATGTGATAGAAGAGTTTACGCAAGCTGGTGTGGATGCTTGTTTGGTCGCCTTGGATCTTGAGACCACGGTCGCTTCACCGCCATGCACCAATGAGTATGTGCATGGCATGTGGAAGCGAAACCCCACGCGAGTCATTCAATGCTGGGGTGCTGTTGAGCCTGCCAAGGGCGAAATTGCAATTCAACAAGCTAAAAAAGCCATCACCGAGTTGGGGTTCATTGGCTTTCATTTTCATCCTATCATGCAGCATTTCGCTGTGAACGACAGACGTCACTATGACTTGTTTGAGGTCATCAATTCTTTGGGTGCTGCTGTGATGGTGGACGTTGGAACCACTGGCATGGGAGCGGGTATGCCGGGCGGCAATGGTGCAAGAGTTCGTCATGCACACCCCTCTCACATAGATGATTTGGCCGCTGATTTTCCCAACTTGAAAATCATCATGGCTCACCCTGGATGGCCATGGGTTGAAGAGACCACGGCGGTTGCTTTGCACAAGGGCAATGTTTTTTGGGAAATGTCGGGATGGGCGCCCAAGCACTTTCCTGGAAATTTAAAAGTCGATATTCGTGGGCGCTTACAAGACAAGATCATGTTCGGTAGCGACTACCCAAGTTTGCCTTATGAGCGCATCATGCGCGAGTGGTCCGAGCTGGGTTACAAAGACGAAGTGATGGAAAAAATCATGCATGGCAATGCCGAGCGGGTTCTTGGGCTTTAAATCTAAAATAAAAATTTCAACCATGTCAAACTCCATAGAGCTGCTGCAGCAAGATGCAGATGCGCCCATCTTGTTTTCTCTAGAGGGACACGTGGCGGTGCTGACCTTGAATAGACCTGCCACAAGAAATGCGCTAAGTGGCGAAGAAATGTTTCATGCCTTTGAAACCATTTTTGAGCACATGAATCAAAACACCCAAGTGCGAGCTGGCGTGCTGACAGGTGCAGGAACGGCATTTTGTTCTGGGGGTAACATTGCCGAAATGAAAGACAAGCAGGGCATGTTCAAGGGCAATCCCTCTGAAGTTGCTGACAATTACAAAAATGGCATTCAAAGAATACCTAGAGCTTTTCAAGCCTTGACGGTCCCGATGATTGCTGCTGTGAATGGAGCTGCAATTGGTGCGGGCAACGACTTGGCCTGCATGTGTGACATTCGAGTTGCCAGTGACAAGGCGGTTTTTGCAGAAAGTTTTGTGAAGGTGGGCATCATTCCAGGCGACGGTGGATGTTGGCTGTTGCCCAGAGTGATCGGCTACGCCCATGCCGCACAAATGGCCTTGAGCGGCGACAGTATTGATGCACATGAAGCCCTGAGAATAGGTTTGGTCAGCAAAGTTGTGCCAGCGCAGGCCTTGATGGATGAGGCTTTGAGCCTTGCGAGAAGCATCGCAAAGAACCCGCCCCAGGTCTTGCGCTGGACCAAGCAATTGCTGCAAGAGGCAAGAACCAGCTCTTTAGATCAAGCCTTGGATCGCGCTGGACAATTGCAAGGCTTGGCGCATCAAACAGCGGATCACATGGAGGCATTGAATGCCTTTTTTGAAAAGCGTCAAGCTCACTTTTCGGGGCAATAAAGCCCTTTTTTTCTACGCTCTAGTTCTCTAGGGCAGAGTTCAGGTTCAAGCCTACAAAAGCGACATCAAAGAAAGTCAACGGCACATGCATACTCAAGTCCTGCTCAGAGAAAACGTCTCCTCTGGCGTTGTTGTTGTTCGTTTGAATCGGCCAGAGGTTTTGAACGCGCTCAATTTAGAGTTGCGCCGGGCCTTGGCCCAGATGTTCACTGAGCTTGACCGAGATGCATCCATCAAAGCCATCGTTTTGGCAGGCAGCGCAAAGGCATTTTGCGCAGGTGCAGATCTCAACGAATACGTCGATGCGCAACCGATGGAAATTGTTGCTCGTCAAATGGGCTCCTTGTGGAGCGCCATCAGCACCTGCTCCAAACCCGTGGTGGTTGCTCTTAGAGGTTTCGCTTTAGGTGGGGGCTTGGAGTTGGCCATGCACGGTGACATCATCGTCTGTTCAGACTTGGCCAAACTCGGGCAGCCTGAAGTTCAAATAGGCTTGATGCCTGGGGGCGGTGCTACACAACGACTCACCCGAGCTGTGGGTCAATTCAAGGCCATGAAGTGGCTTTTGACGGGTGCCTTGTTTTCAGCCAAAGAGGCCTTTGACATGGGCTTGGTCAGTGAAGTGGTGGCCGATGAAGAGGTCGATGCCCGTGCTTTGAAGCTGGCGCAACAGCTCGCGGGTGGGCCGCAACAAGCCATTCGTTCGATCAAACAAGCCGTGCTTCAAAGCATGAGTGCACCTTTGGAGCAGGGTTTGGAGTTTGAGAGAAAATCTTTTCAGCTCTTGTTTGCGACCCAGGATAAAACCGAAGGTATTCGTGCTCGCTTAGAAAAAAGAGATCCGAAGTTTGAATGAAAGGCAGTCCTTGAATGGTTCAGGAGCTGTCTAGGGTCAGCAAATGACCAGCAAACGACCAGCAAATGATCAGACCAGTTCCAATTGCTCTTCAAACGCTGGCATGATTTCGGCCGCGAAGCTCTCAAGAGAAAATTGTGACTCTTGCAAGCTCAAGTCTCCGAACGCAAAGCGTGTCAAGATATAGTTCACACCTGAAAGTTCAATCTCTCTGTGCAACTGCTCTTGGACTTGGTTTGCTGTGCCCACCAACACCATACCGCCTTTAACGGCCATGTCGTAGTCCTCTGGGATCGAGTACCGGGTCATGGGGTTGCCATTGACTCGCCACAAATGCTGCAAGCTTTGGTACCATTTGTCAAAGCCCTTTTTGCCAAGAGCGTAGGCTTTGTCATAAGTGTCAGCGATCACAATGTGTCGGCCAAGTCCCATTTTTGGTGGGGCACTTGAGGTGTTGGAGCCATTCTTTTCCTCCCACACCTCTTTGTAGCGATCGGTGATGGCTTTGACGGGTGCAGCTGGACCATTGCACACAATGTTGACATTGTTTTGTGCAGCCCATGGCACTGCATGCGCTTGAGACATACCGTACCAAATGGGTGGCGTAGGTTTTTGAATGCATTCAAGTTCAATGGGCACATTTTTGAATTGAAAGTGCTCACCTTCAAAGTTGATCAACCGCTCTTTGAGGCCCATCATCACAATATCAAAGGATTCAATGTAGAGTTTGCCTGAGTTCTCTGCGTTCACACCGAAATAACCCATTTCATAAGGCGAGCTGCCACGCCCAATGCCCAGCTCCAAGCGTCCGCCACTCATTTGGTCAAGCATGCAGACCTCTTCAATGATTCTGATCGGATGGGTCAGGCTCAGTGTGTAGACCAAGGGACCAAAGCGCAGTTTTTGGGTTCTTTGAGCCACAGCGGCTAAAAAAACACTTGGCGAGGAAGCCATGCCCAATGGGGTGCCGTGGTGCTCTGCGATGTGGTAGGCGTAAAAGCCAGCACGGTCATAAATTTCAGCCAATTTCAAGCGATTCTCAAAATGATCGTGGATAGAGACCTGCCCGCGATCAAGGTGATCAAATACTCCAAACTTCATGTTCACTCCTTGTTCAGTGGATCTATGCCGTCAATCAAGACAAAGGCAACTCTACAAATTTCGTTGGAGTTGTTCACCCAAGCATGGTTGGTGCCTTGTTGCACCATGATATCTCCAGTTTTCATGTGCACTTCAGAGTCGTCCAAAAGCATATCTATCTCTCCGGACAAAACAAATGCGTAGTCGACACTTGCAGTGCGGTGCATGAAGGCGTGTCTTGCCGGCGTGCTGGAGGTGTCTTTGACGCCCATCTCTTTTAAGATGTCTTCTTGAGAGACGGCCGCGCTTTGTGAGCTGACGGGTGGAAAGTCCACCACCCGCAAGACAGATCCGTTTCGAGGTGGGGGGACACCTAGGGTTTGATCTGCTCGGTCTTGTCGTGTGTCTAATTTGGCGGGCGTTTCCTCGGTGACCCATACCAAAGTGCTGACCAGTCCTGTGCCTGGACGAACTTTTTGATTGGGGGCAAAACCATCCATTTCAACAATGGCTTTTCCTTGGTCATCGTGACCCGTGACGATTCTTCTGATTCGGTGATCCATGCTTCTTTATCGTTGAGTGATAGGGGATTCTAAGGCCAGAGATGTACAAGTTGTTGGCTCAACATAGAAAAGCGTTAGGCCTTTTGGGTTTACAAAGTTTGTACTCAATCCACCGTTGCACCTGAGGCTTTGATCGCAGGTGCCCAACGTCTGTTTTCATTTTGAATGAATTTGGGCAGGTCTGCAACTTTGATGTGTTCAGCAGGCTCTATGCCGCCTTTTTCAAGGATGGCCGCATAGGCTGGTGTGGCTTGATAGCGCTTGATAAAGTCTGAAAGCATGTCAAGCACTTGTGCTGGCATGTTGGCCGGACCGGCAAACCCGAGCCATCCTGACCAATCATAGCCAGGAACGGTATCGGAAATTGGCGGGACATTGGGCAACAAGCTCGATCGCTTGGACATGGAAGAACCCAAGCCCACCAAGGCGCCAGATTTGATATTGGGTCCTGCCAAGGCGCCATCAATGAAGGACATGTCAACTTTCCCAGACAAGAGGTCCAGCATACCGCTGTTGGATCCTTTATAGGGGATGTGGACGATGTCAAGGTTCAGTTGCTTTTTCAAAATCTCCATGAAGATGTGCTGAGGTGATCCGTTGCCTGAAGAGCCGTAACTGAACTTGCCGGGGTTTTTTCTCACCACCTCAATCCATTCGCGCATGGTTTTTGCAGGAAATGAGGGATGAGCGGTCAAATACAAATTGGTGACGGCCAATTTTGCGATGAGTGTCAACTCTTTGGCCGGGTCAATGCCAGGCTTGGACATGAGTTGTGGCGCCATGCTGAACGTGGTCACTGTGGGTAAAAACAAGGTGTAGCCATCAGGGGCTGAACTGGCAACAACTTTGGCAGCCAAAAGTGTGCTGGCACCAGCCTTGTTGTCAACGACCACAGTGGTTTTCCAGGTGTTTTGAAGCTCTTCGGCCAAGGCTCTGGCCATGACATCCACCAAAGAGCCAGGAATGAAGGGAACAATGAGTTTGATGGTTTTGCTAGGGTAGGTGTTGGGTGCCTCTGAGACGGGCGGCGTTGCCGCTTTGTTCTCTTGTGCATGTAAAGGGGTCATCTCCATCAGCAAGGGTAAGATGAGCCCAAGCAGAGGAAAAAGCTGAAGAGAAAATGAATTGCGCAAAGACACCGGTCAACCTTTGGTAGTTTTGAAAAAGCAGGCGTGAAGGATTGAAGCCAGTCCCATCAAAGCCCCCATGCTGGAGACAGTGGTAAAAAAATGCACGCCATCCATGCAGCCCTGATTATGGTGAAGATGGGGGTCTAGTCAATAGGGTTTACAGGGATAAGAGAGGGTCTGTCAAGCTCTCTTTTAAAAGCCAAATCCGATGACAATTTGAACTGTCTTTTCATGCCGCAACAACAAACACATAGAAGTGGTTCAAATGAGCAAAGTACCGACTCAAAGTCAGATCAATTTAGATTGGCCCAGGCAAGACTTCTCCAGAGTGCCTTATGAAGTCTTCACCGATCCGCATGTGTATGCCTTGGAAAATGAAAGAATTTTTCAAGCAGATGTTTGGAATTATTTGGCCCATGAAGTGGAGCTTGCAAGTGCTGGGGACTTTGTCACCACTTGGATTGGTAGCGCCCATGTTGTTGTGACACGCGACAAGGACCAAAGCATCAGCGCGTTTGAGAACTCGTGCGCGCATCGCGGTGCACAACTGGTGACACAAGTGCGTGGCAACATGCTGAAAGTGGCGTGCCCTTATCACTTGTGGACCTATTCTTTGAAGGGCGACTTGATGGGCGTGCCGATGGCCCAAGGGATCAATGGCAAGGGAGGCATGCCCTCCTCTTTTGACAAGGCACAGCACGGATTAAGAAAACTTCAAGTCAAAGTTCATGCAGGTTTGATCTTCGGCAGTTTTTCCTCAAGTCCTCCCGATTTGCATGAATTTTTGGGCCCCCATTCTTTGTCTCAAATCGATCGTTTGTTGGTGCAAAGACAGCCCAAGGTCTTGGGTTACTTGCGCCAAAGAATACCGGGCAATTGGAAGCTGTACAACGAAAATGTGCGAGACCCTTACCATGGGTCGTTGTTGCACCAGTTTCAAGTCTCCTTTGGGCTGCAGCAGCCCACGATGAAAGGGGGGATCAAATTGGATGCGGACTTGAAAAACACTTGGAACCATTCCATCTTGAGTGAAAGCGACAAAGAGCAGCAAAAATGGGT
>JBAXNB010000027.1:0-22555 GCA_037134015.1 Betaproteobacteria bacterium
TGGCTTTGAGTTGATCTCTTTCATGGCTCAGCTGTCCAACTTGTTGGCTGAGCAGAGCATTGGTGCGCTTGACCTCTTCGTGTCGAAGGATCAAACGTTCAATGCGATCAGTGAGTTGGTCTTGTATGTTAAGAGATGACATTAAGTTATTTTAATGGGCATTGAGGGGATTGTGCTCGATCGGAAAGGCCCCAAGGCCGAAATTTATGGTTTTAAGGCCATTTGAGCCTTTAATTTGTTTTTTCGGGGGGAAACCCCACTAATTGTGAAAGAATAGCGCGCATGTTTCGCATTAGAAAGTCTTTTTTACTTGGGGTGATGCTGGCTTGTCTGGGATCTGGCGCTTGCAAGGTGTCTCAAGCTGCCCGGGTGATCACCGACGACCGAGGCGTGGAGTTGACGCTCAGTTCCCCGGCCAAGCGAATCGTCTCCTTGTATCCGTCGCTCACCGAGAGCGTTTGTCTGCTCAACGCCTGCGATCGATTGGTCGGTGTTGACCGATCCTCCAATTGGCCAGAATGGGTTCAATCCCTGCCTCATTTGGGGGGCATGTGGGACACGTCCATCGAGGATTTGGTTCGACTCAAGCCCGATGTGGTGATCATGTCTTATGCCAATTTGAAATTGACCGCAAGACTGGAAGCCTTGGGCATCGCGGTGTTGATTTTCCAGCCTCAATCAGTTGTGCAAATGAAGCGCACCTTGGCATCCATCTCAAAAATGGTGGAGCCCTTTGATGGTGACTTTCAGGCGCAGGACAATGTGCAGACGTTGATTCAACAAATAGATGCAGAACTCTTGCTCATCCAAGCAGATATGCCCCCTTGGGCTCGCGGCAGAAGGGTTTATCTGGAGGTGGGCTCTGATGGTTATGCGGCCTCACAGGGATCTTACATTGGGCAGTTGATGGAGCAGCTGGGTGTGGTGAATGTCGTTCCCAAGTCCCTTGGAGCGTTTCCAAAGTTGGGCAAGGAGTGGTTGTTGAAACAATCTCCTGAGATGATCGTGTTTGCTTATCCCAGAAACAGATCTTTTAAGAATGCTCCTGGATGGAGGGTTTTGAAGGCGGTGAAAGATGATCACCTGTGTGTCTTGACTCAGGAGCAATCCGATCGATTGTTGCGTTTGGGTCCTCGAGTGGCCGCGGGTCTGAAGGCGGTCGTTGAGTGTTTCCAAAAAATGAGGCCCTTGTGAGCAGTTTTTTCAGTCCTTTGACCTATACCGTTCAGGGCATGCGTGTGGGTTTGCTCCTGTTGGGCGCGGGCTTGATCGCATTGGGCATGGGCATGGGGACCCAAGGTTGGTCATGTTGTGAAGACTTAAAGAGCAGCAACCCTTTGATCTTGGAAATTGTCTGGCATTTGAGGCTACCTAGATCTTTGGGTGCCTGGTTGAGCGGAGCCTTGTTGGGGCTTGCCGGTATTTTGGCCCAAGGCTTGTTTCGTAATCCTTTGGCGGATCCCTTTTTACTGGGTTCTGCTTCGGGCGCTTCCTTGGGTGTCACCGTTGCCTTGTGCTTAGGTCTGGCCGCTCAGGTGTCAGGGAGCACACAAAACGATTTGAGCAGCGGGGTGGTGTATTACTTTTTGAATGCATTGGAGGGTCTTTATCAACTCACACATTGGCTATTGAAGGTACTGTTCACGAAGGACGTTCATGCCATAGGTCTGACGATGGGCGTGACCTCTTTGGCATTTTTTGGGGCTTTGCTGGCTGTGCTCTTGACAATTTCTTTGTCCAAAGGGGTGTTGCACACACAGAGGTTGCTCTTAAGTGGGGTGGTGGTGGGTGTCATATTGGGATCGATCAATCAGTTGATACTCAATCGCTACCCTGAACTCTTGGGCGCCCTACAAAACTTCATGCTCGGCAGTGTGGCCAACATCGATGAGCAGGCCTGTCTGATCATGGCTTTGGTGTTGATGCCGTGTTTTGTGATTGCCATGATGTACAGTCCGCTTTTAGACGGACTTGGTCTTGGAGAGCACACGGCAAAAAGTTTGGGTTTTGCAGTGAACAAAGAACGCTGGGTGCTGATTGCCGTTTTGTCTTTTGCAACGGCTTGCTCCGTAGCACAATCGGGCTTGATCGCTTTTGTAGGCTTGGCCGCACCGCACATGGTCAGACAATTGGTCAAAGCCAATTACAAGGCCTGGATTGAGTTGTCCATGTTGATGGGAGGCGCACTGTTGGTGGCCTCAGATTTGATCGCGCGTTTGATGGGCCGATCTCAGGAAATACCCATCGGGATCGTTACTGCTTTGCTGGGGGGTGGTTATTTGCTCCGGCTGTTGTCACGCACCCTTCGATAAGCCACCATGGATCCATTCATCCAATCGGTCAACGATCTTGACAACGGACAAGACGGTGCAGAGAACACCAAGCAAGTTCGGTCATTGGCTTGTGCTTTGAAGTGCTCAGATGTGTCGGTTCAGTTGAATGGGCAACACGTCCTCAAAAAAGTCCATCTGTGCGCGCACACCGGACAATGGTTGGCGATCGTGGGCCCCAATGGCGCAGGCAAATCCACCTTGCTCAAAGCTTTGGCAGGACTTGAAAAATTTCAGGGCGTGGTGAAGTTAAAGGACCTGCCCCTTGAGCAATGGGTGGCCAAAGAAAAGGCCATAGAAATGACCTGGATGGGGCAAATGGAGCCTTATGTGGATGATTTGAGGGTCTTGGATTTGGTGCAACTGGGACGAATGCCCTTTCAAAAGCCTTGGTCGACTTTCACCGCTGAGGACGACAGCGCCATCCAAGAGGCCATGCAGGTCACTTGCACATGGGATTTGAGAGAGCGCTTGATGGGAACCTTGTCTGGCGGTCAAGCACAGAGAGTTTTATTGGCCAGGGCCTTTTGCACAAAGAGTGCTGTGATTTTGATGGATGAGCCTTTGAAGGCTTTGGATCCACCGTTTCAGTCTTTGTGGATGTCTTGGGTAAGAGAGATGTTGAAAAAAGGGGTGACGGTGGTCACCGTCTTGCATGATTTGAACGTTGCCTTGGCAGCAGATCGCATGATCGTGTTGGACCAAGGGGAGGTGTTCCATGAGGGGCCCACCAGCAGCAAGGAATTGCACCGCGCCTTGGAGCACGTCTTTGAAAAAAGCATCCGAGTGATGGAGCACCTAGAAACGCCGCCTGGTCATGAAAAGCAAAGTTGGTACGTCTTGCTCAACACAAGAGACTCAAAGCTTTGAGCGCTTTGCAGTGGCAGGTGTTTTTTTAGGTAAGTTCTTTTCTTTGAAGTCACAGTAAGCCAAGACTTGACAACTTTTGCATTCTGGAGCGCGCGCTTTACAGATGTAGCGGCCATGCAAGATCAGCCAATTGTGCGCGTGTTGCATGTAGTTTGCGGGGATGCGTTTCAAGAGTTGAAGTTCCACGGCAAGGGGTGTTTTACCCTTGGCCAAGCCCACGCGGTTGCTGACTCTAAAGATATGCGTATCCACTGCCATGGTGGGTTGACCAAAAGCAACATTTAAAATGACATTAGCAGTTTTTCGTCCGACCCCAGGCAGTGTCTCTAAGAGTTCTCGCTCATGGGGAACGACACTGTTGTGGTGTTTCACCAAAATCTCACACGTTTGCATCAAATGCTTGGCCTTGCTTTTGTAGAGACCTATTGTTTTGATGTGCTCCTCGAGTTGCTTGAGTCCGAGAGCCAAGATTTTTTCAGGCGTGTTGGCAATTGGAAACAGCACCTTGGTCGCTTTGTTCACCCCCACGTCTGTGGCTTGTGCCGAGAGTAAAACGGCGCACAACAGTTCAAACACGCTGGAGTACTCCAGTTCCGTGCGAGGGTTGGGATTGGCTTGTTTGAGCGTTTCGAAAAAAAGTGTAATAAGATCGCGTTTCATCATTTCAAACCAAAAGTGCTTACAGGCCTTATTTTTACATGCAATTCTCTCATCGCCTTGATCGGGTAGAAACCTCTGCCATTCGTGAACTTTTTAAATTGCTTGGTCAGCCTGGCATCATCAGTTTCGCTGGCGGCTTTCCTGACAGTGCCATGTTTGATGTCCAAGGCATCAAGGAGGCCAGCGAGAAAGTCTTGAACGACTCGCCAGCTAGTGCACTGCAGTATGGGGCGACGGAGGGTTATCCGGCCTTGAGAGAAGAGTTGGCTCTTTTCATGAAATCCAAGGGCGTTCAAGACATTGATGCGTCTGGCCTGATCGTCACAACGGGCAGTCAGCAGGCTTTGGACTTGGTGGGCAAGACCATGCTAGACGAGGCAGACACGGCCTTGGTTGAGGCGCCAACTTTTTTGGCCACCATACAATGCTTTAGGCTGTACGGTCCAAAGGTCCTAGGTGTGCCTATTGACGAGCATGGGGTGAGGGTTGACCTGCTGGAAGAGATGATTCAAAAGCACCGCCCCAAGCTGATCTATTTGGTGCCTACATTTGGCAACCCAAGCGGCGCGATGTTGAGTCTTGACAGGCGCCTGAAGGTGCTTGAATTGGCTGTGAAGTATGAAACTTTGGTGGTCGAAGATGATCCCTATGGCGATTTGTATTTTGCCTCAGAGCCTGCTCCAAGCATGTTGTCCTTGGCCCATCGGGTGCCGGGTTCTAGGGAGTGGTTGGTTTATTGTGGAAGTTTAAGCAAGGTTTTGAGCCCAGGACTCAGGGTGGGATGGATGGTGGCACCTCAAGCCATGCTTCAAAAGGCAACCATGTGCAAACAGTTCAGCGATGCTCACACGTCAACCTTTGCTCAGGCCACCGCTGCTCAATACTTGAAAAGTGGTCGAATGCCCAACACCTTGACCCATGTGAGAGAGGTCTATGCTGAACGGGCTTTGGCCATGGGGCAGTCCTTGAGAGAGCACTTCGCAGAGAGTCTCGAGTTCAACCAACCTCAAGGGGGTTTGTTCTTTTGGGCAAAATTGACGGGTGCAAAAGGCGGTCTTGCAGATGGTTCAGCGTTTGCAAAGAAGGCCATCGAACACGGCGTTGCTTTTGTACCTGGTGCGCCCTTCTTTGCCGATCACCCCGATCACAGCACGCTTAGATTGTCTTTTGCTACCTCTGGTAGTGATTTGATCAGACAAGGGATTGAAAGACTGGCAAAAGCATATTTTAAAAATTAAATTTTTATTTGAATTTTTGTCAACGACTTTATCGATCCATGCACAAATTTTTTTAAATGTGGCGTTAGCGAGTGCTCACTATTTGCCTGCAAAATCTCAGTAAAACCCATAAAAGTTGTCCACAGAAATTGTGGGTAACTTTCCCCTTGGGTTTGAAAAAACCGTGTGTTTAAAGGCTTGCTTCGGCGTGCTTGTTATTTAAACGATTTCCTTGAAATCATCTTTTTTTAAGCTCGATGCGAAAAAAATGTTTCACGTGGTACTTTGGCTTGGCAGAAGAAAATTTATTTTTTTACCTAAATTCATTTTCCAATTGATTTATGGTATTGCTCCACGCTCATCAGTTGCTCCAAGTCAGAGCTTGAGTCAATTCTCATTTTAAAAAACCAAGCCTCACCCATCGGATCTTTGTTGATGAGTCCTGGATCATCTAGGATCGATGCATTGACTTCAGTGACTTGACCAGAAACGGGTGCAAACACATCAGAGGCCGCTTTGACAGATTCAACCTGCGAGACCACCGTGTTTTGAGTCAAAACCTCTCCGACTTTGGGCAAAGATACAAAGACGATATCTCCCAAGGTCTCTTGTGCATGCTCGGTGATCCCTACCAAGGCCAAATGCGCAGACCCATCGATGGGTTTGATCCATTGGTGTTCAGGGGTGAATTTGGTGGTCATTTAAATTTCTTTCAATCGTGAGTCTTGGTGTTGAGGATCAAGTGAAGGGGGCTCACATGGAGCCGTAAACGGGTCCTCCGCCACCTTCAGGGGTGACCCAGACAATATTTTGTGTGGGGTCTTTGATATCACAAGTTTTGCAATGAACGCAGTTTTGCGCATTGATTTGAAACTTGGGTTGGCCATGGTCTTGAGCAATGTATTCATAAACGCCAGCCGGGCAGTACCGGGCCTCGGGGCCAGCAAATCGTGAATAGTTGATGTTCAGGGGCACACTTGGGTCTTTCAGTGTCAGGTGAGCGGGTTGATTCTCCTCATGATTGGTGTTGCTGATAAAGACACTGCTCAGTCGATCAAAGCTCAGTTTGCCATCTGGTTTGGGGTACTCAATTGGAGTGCAATCTTTCGCATCCTTCAAGGCCAAATGATCGGGAACGGTCTTGTGAAGGGTCCAAGGCATGCGGCCACCGAGCAGCAACTGCTCTATGCCCGTCATGATGGAGCCCATGACAAAGCCTTTTTTGAACCATTGTTTAAAGTTACGGGACTTTTTAAGTTCTTGGTGCAGCCAACTTTGCTCAAAGAGTTGGGGGTAAAGACTCAACTCATCATGTGACCTTTCGTTGCAAACGGCCTCAAAGGCAGCTTGAGCTGCAAGCATTCCAGATTTGATGGCTGCGTGTGATCCTTTGATTCGACTCGCATTCAAATAACCCGCATCGCATCCAATGAGCGCACCACCTGGGAAGACAGTTTTGGGTAGGCTCAGTAAGCCTCCGGCGGTGATCGCTCTTGCGCCATAGGCCAGACGCTTGCCCGCTTTGATTCCTTTGCTTTCGTCGCCTTCAAAATACCATCTGATGTTGGGGTGTGTTTTAAAGCGTTGGAATTCTTCGAAGGGGCTCAACCATGGATTTTGATAGTCAAGACCTACGATGAAGCCAACGGAGACCTTGTTGTCAGGTAAATGATAAAGAAACGAGCCGCCATAGGTGTTGTTTTCAAGTGGCCATCCTGCACTGTGCAAAGCCAGGCCAGGCTGATGGCGAGCGGGATCGATTTCCCAGAGCTCTTTGATGCCAATCCCGTAGCTTTGCGGGTCACTGTGTTGATCCAACTTGAAGTGTGAGATCGCTTGTTTGCCCAAATGACCACGTGAGCCCTCTGCCAAGAAGGTGTACTTGGCGTTGATCTCCATGCCCAACTGAAACTGGGGGCCTGGGGTGCCATCTTTCAAGATGCCCATGTTGCCTGTGGCAACGCCACGAACCGCGCCTTCCTCATTGAACAGCAAATGAGCAGCACTAAAGCCCGGGAAAATTTCTACACCCAAACTCTCAGCTTGTTCGGACAACCAGCGCGTGACTTCTCCTAAACTGACAATGTAGTTACCATGGTTTTGAAAATTGTTCGGTAGCAACCACTTCGGGGTTCTAAAGCCATGATGGCGAGTTAAAAACAAAAAGGCATCGTCGGTGACTTTTTGTTCAAGGGGTGCACCTAATTCTTGCCAGTTGGGAAATAGCTCGCTCAAAGCAATGGGGTCCATGATGGCGCCAGACAGAATATGTGCCCCTGGTTCCGAGCCTTTTTCTAAAACAGCGACCGAGATGTCGGTTCCATTTTTTTGAGCAAGTTGCTTTAAATGAATGGCACTGGCCAAGCCCGAGGGGCCTGCACCCACGATCACCATGTCGTAATCCATGGATTCTCTAGGGCCAAATTGAGCAAGAATTTCTGTTTCAGTCATGGGGTTTGTTCTTAATTTCGAAATTTTTAAGCGCAAATGAACAATTTTTTCGTTCAATTGCCAGATAAAGTCTAGAACGACATAATAATTGCATTTTAAACGTCAATGATGTTTTTTTAAGGCTGAACAGATCATGGCTTACACAATCGATTTATCTGGCCGAGTTGCCTTTATCACAGGAGCCTCAGGCGGTTTAGGCGCACAGTTTGCAACAACCCTTGCCAAGGCCGGTGCCACTGTCGTGCTTGCATCAAGGCGCATGGATCGGCTCAAGGACCTTCGGGCGCAACTGGAGTCTGAAGGCTTTCAAGCACATGTGGTTCAGCTGGATGTGACGTCGACATCTAGCGTTGCAAAAGCCATTGAGCATACTGAAAACGAGGTCGGCCCCATCGATATCTTGATCAACAATTCTGGGGTGAGCACGACACAAAAAATTCAAGATGTCATCGATGCGGATTTTGACTTTGTTTTTAACACCAATGTCCGGGGTGCTTTTTTCGTGGCTCAAGAGGTCGGCAAGAGAATGCTTGGCAGGGCCATTGGCTTGGAGAAAGACAACTTTCCTGGCGCACGCATCATCAACATTGCCTCCGTTGCCGGTCTTCGGGTATTGCCCCAAATCGGTCTTTATGCCATGAGCAAAGCCGCGGTGATTCAAATGACCAAGGCGATGGCCCTGGAGTGGGGGCGTTTTGGGATCAATGTCAATGCCGTTTGTCCAGGCTACATTGACACAGACATCAATCACCACCACTGGTCTACTGAAAAGGGACAAAAGCTCGTTCAAATGTTGCCCAGAAAGAGAGTGGGTGCACCCAAAGATTTGGACGCTTTGATTGTGTTGTTGAGCTCTGAACAAAGTCATTTTGTGAATGGAGCGATCATCACGGCTGATGATGGATTTGCTTTGTGAGACTGATCGTTCCTGAGGAAAAAAAATTCCTTTTCGAAATCAAGATGCCCATCAGGTGGGGTGACATGGACGCATTCAATCACGTCAACAACGTATCGTATTTTCGTTTCATGGAATCCCTTCGAATGGATTGGCTCCACAGCTTGGGACTGGACAACAAATCCAAAGGCTCTGGGGTTGTGATATTGAACGCTTTTTGCAATTTTCACCATCAATTGTTTTACCCCGGTGATTTGCGTTTAAAGTTGTTTGCAAGCGGGCCCGCTCGGACCACATTTGAGTCTTGGACCACCATCGAACGAACGGATCAGCCGGGCAAGATCTATGCGACTGGAGGAGCAACTGTGGTATGGTTCGATTGGGCCACAGGGCGAGCGCAAGAGTTACCCCAATGGGTGACTGAAATGGTCACTTAGTCACAAGTTGTTAGAATTGTTGCAATTTTCCTTGGTACGTGTTGGTGTTCCCAAAGGAGTATTTTTGAGCCTTTATAGGAACCTGCCCAAGTTTGACGTCTTTTTTTGGTTTAGGAGTGAGTTTTGAACAAAGTATTTGATTCGGCTATGACCGCCTTGAAGGACATTGTGGCCGATGGTCAATTGTTGGCTGTAGGCGGATTTGGTCTGTGTGGCATTCCGGAGGCCTTGATTGAGGCTATCAAGGACATTGGCGTCAAAGACCTGACCGTCATCTCAAACAATGCGGGCGTGGATGGCTTTGGTTTGGGCAAACTGCTTGAAACGCATCAAATCAAAAAAATGATCGCTTCCTACGTCGGAGAAAACAAAGAGTTTGAACGTCAGTTTTTAGCCGGAGAGTTGGAATTGGAGTTCACACCGCAAGGTACCTTGGCAGAGAAACTGAGAGCCGGTGGAGCTGGGATACCTGCATTCTTTACCAAAACTGGTGTTGGTACCATGGTTGCTGAGGGCAAAGAGACGAGAGACTTTGACGGCGAGACCTATTTGATGGAGCGCTCTTTGATCCCTGATGTGGCCTTGGTCAAAGCTTACAGAGCAGATACATCAGGCAATTTGCAGTTCAGACTGACGGCAAGAAACTTCAATCCCGCTGCAGCCATGGCTGGGAAAATTTGTGTGGTTGAAGTTGAACATTTGGTTGAGCTTGGAGAGATGAACCCCGACCAAGTTCATTTGCCTGGTATCTATGTCCATCGGATCGTTGTCAATCAACATCCTGAAAAGCGTATCGAAAAGAGAACCATCACAGATAAGGCTGGAGTTTAATCATGTCATGGAATCAAGATCAAATGGCAGCGCGAGCTGCAAAAGAGTTGGAAGATGGTTTTTATGTCAATTTAGGTATTGGGATACCCACCTTGGTGGCCAACCATGTGCCAGCAGATATTGAGGTCTGGCTTCAATCTGAGAACGGCATGCTTGGCATTGGCCCTTTCCCTCTAGATGAAGAGGTCGATGCTGACTTGATCAATGCAAGCAAGCAAACGGTGACCACCATCAAAGGCTCCTCTATTTTTGGAAGCCACGACAGTTTTGCCATGATCAGGGGTGGAAAGATCAATCTCTCCATTCTTGGTGCCATGCAAGTGAGTGCCCAAGGGGATTTGGCCAATTGGATGATTCCTGGCAAGTTGGTCAAAGGTATGGGCGGTGCTATGGATTTGGTGGCCGGTGTCAAACGGGTCATTGTTCTCATGGAGCATGTGGCGAAGAAAAAAGACGGCACCGAAGATTTCAAAATCCTAAAATCTTGCACGTTGCCACTCACTGGTGTGGGTGTTGTTGATCGGATCATCACCGACTTAGGTGTGTTTGATGTGACACCTCAAGGGCTTAAGGTGCAAGAGTTGGCGCAAGGCGTGAGCTTTGAATTTGTTCAAAGCAAGACCGGTGTAGAACTCTTGCCGTAAGCCCCTAGTGACTTGTGTCGGTCCTCGGCAAATCAAATTTCACGCAAGGGATAAATGGGCATTGCATGCTTTGTGCATGACTTTGTTGATTTTTTCAAAATATCGATTGCTGAGTTTTGTGGGCGCCATGAATTTAGTTCGGCGGTTGTTGCCCTGGTAGATGGTTTGAACCAGCCCCAACTCTCTCAAATGATCTAATTTACGATGTATGGTTGCTGCAGAAGCAATGTGGTCCATGTGCATGGCTTGAGTGACTGTCAGTGCCTGCCCGGATTGATGACGCCAAGCGATGGTTTCTAGAATTTTTTTTGATTGAAGGTCTATTTGATGAATGGGCTCATTTTCAAAGCTGGCCGTTAAGTTCAAAAAGTGTAGAAAGGCGTTGTTTGATTTCATTTGTTGATGTCCTTTTGTCATTAGATGTAATTAATTATAAGTATAAATTATCATATAATTTACAATAAATGAGTATAAAAATATACTTTTTAGCGGTTTTTTTAGTTTTTGTTCTTTTTTGGCTCCTGCGTTCAAAGCCCGGGGACTATTGGTGCGTCGTTTGAACGACTGAGTTTGGCCGTCGATGTTCAAGTCTTGAGGCTGAAGGGGCCGAAATGCATCAAGGCGCCAAGTGTGCTGCAAACCCAAAATATAATCATTCAACTCAGTGCAACATGTTGTAGCTGCCCAAACATGCACATTCACAGCAAAGCTGTTTTTTTATCCTTTTCAATGGGTTATCCACAATGAGTATTGCTCAACTGTCAGTTGCAGAAATTCGCAAGACGTTTTTAGATTTTTTTGAGGCGCGCGGTCACACCATGGTTGAGTCCAGTGGCTTGGTTCCTGGCAACGATCCCACCTTGATGTTCACCAATTCTGGAATGGTTCAATTCAAGGATGTTTTCTTGGGTGCAGATCGCAGGCCGTATGTGCGTGCTACATCGGTGCAGGCTTGCTTGAGGGCAGGGGGTAAACACAACGACTTAGAGAACGTGGGGTACACCGCCAGACACCATACTTTTTTCGAAATGTTAGGCAATTGGAGTTTTGGGGACTACTTTAAATCTGACAGTTTGAAGTGGGCCTGGGACTTGTTGACCAATGTGTATGCCTTGCCAAAGGAGCGACTTTGGGTCACGGTGTATTTTGAAGATGACGAGGCTTATGACATTTGGACCAAAGAGATAGGTTTACCACCTGAGCGCGTCATTCGAATTGGAGACAACAAAGGTGGACGTTATCAATCTGATAACTTTTGGATGATGGCTGATACCGGACCTTGCGGACCTTGTTCTGAGATTTTTTATGACCACGGCCCGCAAATCGCTGGCGGCCCACCTGGGAGTCCTGACGAGGACGGAGATCGCTTCATTGAGATTTGGAACAACGTCTTCATGCAGTTTGACATGCAAGCCGATGGAAGCGTTAAAAAATTACCTGCTCCCTGTGTTGATACTGGCATGGGCTTGGAGCGATTGGCTGCCATTTTGCAGCATGTTCATAGCAACTATGAGATCGACTTGTTTGTCGAGTTGATCAAAGCGGCTGCTCGAGAGACGGGGTGCAGCGACCTGGGTAACAATTCTCTCAAAGTCATTGCAGACCACATACGTGCCACTTCCTTTTTGGTCAGTGACGGCGTTGTGCCTAGCAATGAAGGTCGAGGTTATGTTCAGCGTCGCATTGTTCGCCGAGCGATTCGACATGGTTACAAATTGGGAAAAAAGACTCCCTTTTTCCATAAATTGGTGCCCGATTTGGTCCGGGTGATGGGAGATGCCTACCCTAGCTTAAGAAAAAATGAATCAAAAATCATCCAAACCTTAAAGCTTGAAGAGGAGAGATTCTTTGAGACTTTAGACATTGGAATGGAGATTTTAGAAGCATCCTTGAGCGCGGGTGTGAAAATTTTGCCTGGTGAGGTCGCATTCAAGTTGCACGATACGTATGGATTTCCATTGGACTTGAGTGCCGATGTTTGTCGAGAAAAAGGCATTGAAATCGATGAGATTGGATTTCATCAAGCCATGGATCGTCAAAAGTCTCAAGCGCGCATGGCCGGTAAATTCAAAATGGACAAGGCCTTGGACTATCAAGGGCCCTCAACAAATTTTGTGGGCTATCAGGACCTGAAAGTAAGCGCGAAAGTCCTGGCCATGTTTGTGAATTCTCAGCCCGTTGAACAGATCAGTCAACATCAAGAAGCGAGCATCGTTTTGGATGTCTCACCTTTTTATGCTGAGAGTGGTGGGCAAGTTGGAGACCAAGGTCTGCTGAGCAACGCGACGGTTCATTTCCAAGTCTCGGATACACAAAAAATCAAGTCCGATGTTTTTGCACATTTTGGTGTCTTGTCCCAAGGTCTATTGAAAGTCGGTGACACCATTGAGGCCCTCGTCAACCAAGACGCGCGTCTTGCGACAGCCAGGCACCATTCGGCCACACACTTGATGCACCTTGCTCTTAGAACCGTGCTCGGGGAACATGTTCAACAAAAGGGTTCCTTGGTTTCCCCAGAGAGAACCCGTTTTGACTTTGCCCACAACGCGCCTCTGACCGATCTGCAGATCAAATCGATTGAGGATCAAGTCAATCACGCGATTCTCACCAATGACGACACCCAATCACAAGATATGGATTTAGAGTCCGCCAAGAAGACCGGTGCAATGATGCTTTTTGGAGAGAAATATTCGGACAGGGTGCGGGTCCTAAGTATTGGACACAGCCGAGAGCTTTGCGGGGGCACGCACGTGCGTGCAACCGGGGACATCGGACTCTTTAAGGTGCTGTCTGAAAGCGGAGTAGCTGCAGGCGTTAGAAGGATAGAGGCCGTTTGTGGTGGCATGGCGCTGGAGTATGTCGCGAATTTACAAAGTGGAATGCGTGAGGCCGCTGGCTTACTGAAGACCTCCGCGGAAGACTTGGTGGTCAAGGTCAAACAAACCCTTGAGCATCACAAAGCGTTAGAGAAAGAAATTTCTCATCTTAAAAATCAATTGGCAGCATCCCAAAGCGATGAGCTTGTGGCCAGTGCAATCGATCTGAATGGCATCAAGCTTCTTGTCAAAGAGATACCAGGACTGGATACCAAGGCTTTAAAAGATACAGCTGATTTATTGAAGGACAAACTCAAAACTTGCATTGTTCTTTTGGCCAGTGTTCAAGAAGGCAAAGTTCAATTGGTCTGTGCCGTGAGCAAAGATTTAATTTCAAAAGCAAAAGCTGGAGACGTGGTCAACTATGTTGCCCAGCAAGTCGGTGGCAAAGGGGGCGGCAAACCCGATATGGCGATGGCTGGCGGGACCCAGCCTGGTGAATTGAACAAAGCACTGGATTCTTTGCTGCCATGGTTAAAGTCCATGCTTTGATCTTTGGCTCAAAATCTCAGTGTTCAGTTGGACTGTAGGCGAAAGACCAGATCCCATACGCCATGTCCAAGTTTCAAGCCTCGGGTTTCAAATTTTGTAACGGGTCGGTACAAAGGCCGCTTGGCGTAGCCATTTTCTAAAACTCCTTGGTTCACCAGACCAGGCATGGCCTTGAATACGTTGAGCATATGTTGAGCATAGTTTTCCCAGTCGGTAGCACAGTGAATATAGCCATTTGGCTTCAAGCGACTCATGAGCAGCTCTAAGAATTGAGTTTGTAACAATCGTCTTTTATGATGCCTGGTTTTATGCCAAGGGTCAGGAAAGAAAATATGCACCCCATCCAATGAGAGTTTGGGGATCATTTTCTCAAGAACCTCCACGGCATCGTGAGAGACAATTCGTAGGTTTTGCAAATTGAAAGTTTGGATTTTCATCAACAAAGCCCCAACGCCAGGTTGATGGACTTCACAGCCCACAAAATTGTGATCTGGCATGGATTGAGCAATTTTTGCGGTGGCGTCACCCATGCCAAAACCAATTTCGAAAATCAAGGGTTGCTCGGCATGATCTTCACCAAACCAAGAATTTGGAGCAGTGCCACTCTCGCTATAGGGGATGACGAATTGGGGCCCGAGCGTTTGAATGGCGTTCAATTGCCCTAGCGTGGTTCGACCAGCTCGCATCACAAAAGATTTGATTTTTTTGAGATGCTTGACTTCATGGTCACCGTTTTCCTGAGAAAGATCTTGTTGTTTCATGGGACGGCTCAGGGATTGGATAGGTTAAGAGGGAATTTCAAGGACCATTGACGGGTCCAGTCTAGCAAGTGTTCACTCAAAGAGGAGTTGGGCTTGATCGTAGGGTGGAGCCCAAGAAATATTGCTGCAGATTGCATCGTTGTCAAGGTGCTTTGTGTTGTCTCCAAATCAATCGAGGGCGCAAAATTTTGTTTTGAGAGTTTTTCGCCTTGATTGTTTTTAACCAAGGGTACATGCAAGTAAATGGGTGGGCTTTGATTGAACAGTTGGTAGAGGTAATTTTGTCTCGGGGTATTATCCAACAAGTCTTCGCCTCTAACGACATGTGTCACAGATTGTTCGATATCATCGGCTACCACGCAGAGTTGGTAGCTGTAAGGTCCATCAGATCGCTTGATGATGAAGTCACCCACCTGGGTGAAAATATTTTGAATTTGCTCGCCCATTCTCCTGTCGTGCCATTGAAAGGGTTGATTCATCGTTTTGATACGAAGTGAAAAAGGTTTTTCTACCTTATCGCTGTCTTTGATACCAAGCTCTTTTTCTGAAGATGGAGCATGTAATGAACTCTCTCGACACGTTCCGGGGTAGATCAAAGACTGGGCATGGCTCTCATCGTTGGCCTGATTAAGAGCGCGCCATATATTTGCTCTGGAGCACAAGCAGCGATAGAGCAAATCATGTTGCTTGAGTTTTTTGGTGTAGGTCTCGTAGACCCTTTGTCTTTGCGATTGGTAAACGATCTCCCCATCGTGACGTAAGCCGCATTTTGACAATTGTTCAATGATCAATTGACTGTAACGGTTTTGACAGCGCTCTTTGTCAATATCCTCTATGCGAATCAACCATTGGCCTTGGTTTGCTTTTGCATCTAGCCAGCTGGCCAAGGCCGCGACCAAAGAGCCCATGTGCAATGGGCCAGTCGGTGAAGGTGCAAATCTGCCTATGTAACGCACTTGTCAACAAAGATGAATTGCAAAGTTGTGACTTTGCCTTGTGTAAGCGTGTGCTGAGCTTGAGCCTAGATGGCCAATGCCAGAGACAGGCCGCTGACAAAGGCATCCTCAACACGGTGCCCTATGTGCCAATCTCCGCAAGTTCCTACGCCTAATTGTGCATCCCATAAAAATGATCGTCCCAAAGGTTTGATCGTTTTGGCGTAGAGCCAGCGGTGCAATTCACTGCGTCCTGGCTCAGCATAGATGCCAGTTAATTCAGAAAACCCCTTTAACAATTTGGCCGTGATTCGACTTGGATCATCGTGCAAATGTTCACTCGACCACTCGGTGTTGGCTTGAATGGTCCAGCGCTCAATGGAACCTCTTGCGGGTTTGGAAGACTCCCTGCTGAGCCAAGCGATTCGGTGGTGTGTGCTTTTGGCAGCATTCCACTGGGGGCCCAAGTGCGCAAGTCCGGGTTGACTAGCTTGAGGAAATGCAATCATCAAGGTCCAACAAGGGCCCATTTCTACTTGTTTCAATGTTTTGATGAATCCAGTTTCTTGAATTTTTGGTGTTGATTGCATCATGAGTTCGACGATTTGCGGTGCAGGGATCGCCATGATCACGTGGTCAAAGCCAGCGTGATTGTTCAATTTGTTGTTTCTAGAGGTGGTCTTCAATAGCCATTTTTTTGAATTTTTCGTATCAACTTGGATGGTGTTGACATGTTCACCCATGAGCAAGTGTTTGGTGGGTATGGGTTTGCTCCAGTGTTCTAGCAGTGCGTTCATCCCTGGTTTGGCAACAAAGTGGGGTTCCCGAGGTGGTCGGGCGGCCTCAAGGACACTGCCATGGGCGTCTAGCACACGAACAGAGGTGACACTCCATGGTTTGATCAATTCCTTCGTTCCAGGCACGGTGTTGATTGCTAATTCGAACCGTGGGTCTCTGACCGTAAAGTATTGGGCTCCATGATCAAAGTTGCCAAGCAAGGTTGACCTGGTTGCCATTCGACCACCAGCCGATAAACTTTTCTCAAAAAGGGTGACTTTGTGTCCAGCTTTGATCAAAGTTCTCGCAGCAGTGATGCCAGCCATACCTGCTCCAATGATTGCGATATTTTTCATTTTTAGAGAGCCTTTATGTTCGAGGTTTGGGTCGATTGATTGGGATGCATGAGCAAGGAATGTCTGGTTTTTTCGTTTTTCAACTGATCAAGCCACCATCCTAGAGCGCGCCCACATTGAAGTTGCTGATTGGCCGAATCCTCTTTTCGCCAAGCATAGTCAACCTTTGAGGGTCTTCTTGATCTTTGAAGCTCACAGGTCACGAATTCTCCCCTTTGAATGTATGGAGCAACTAGGGGCTCGGGTAAAAACCCTACACCCAAGCCCAACAGCTGAGCTTGTAGCTTAGCGTCCATTGAGGGAACAGTAAATACCTCCTGACCCGCAAGTAAGCCAATTGTCATACCTTGTCCCATTTGAGTTGAATCTGCGACAGCTACGGCACGGTATTTTTGGATTTGAGCATCGGACAATGGATTTTTAAGGCGCGCCAATGGATGTTTAGGATGAACGCAAAATAGAAATCTGACTTCTCCAAGTGATTCGTGCTCAATTCCTGCCACATTCCCTAGGTCCCATGAGATGCCCAAAGCCAAGTCGGCATGACCTTGAGTGAGGGCCTGAAGCGTTCCAGTCAACGTTTCATCGATGAGCCTGAGTTTGGTGGGCGGAGACAATGCAAAGAAAGACTGACAAAGCTCCATCACCGTTGTTCTGTCGATCAAAGAATCCAAGGCAATGCTGAATTCATTTTCCCAACCCGTGGCGATTCTTTTGACTCGGTTGGCGATGGCATCGACTTCTATCAAAACCCTCGCGCCCTCATTCAAGAGGTATTGTCCTGCAGTGGTGAGTTTGGCTTGTCTAGATTTGCGATCGAACAAGAGCACATCCAAGGCCTCTTCAATCTGTCTGACTCGGTAGCTCAGAGAACTTGGGACCAAATTCAGTGACCTTGCAGCACCAGCAAAGCTCCCCTTTTGAGCGATCACTTTGAGCATGAACAAGGAGTCTGGAGTCAAAACATTTCGAGCATTGCTGTTCATAAAGGCCTCTATCGTTCAAAAAAATTGAATGATGCCATCAAATTTACTCGGTGTCACCAGCTTTTTATCCATGTACAGTCACAAAATCAACTCATCAAATTGAAACGGGAGACTCAAAATGCTCAAAATCAGAAAATCAGCGGACAGAGGATTTGCCGATCACGGTTGGTTGAAGTCCTTTCATAGCTTCTCCTTTGCCGACTATCACGATGCCCATCACATGAACTGGGGTAATTTGCGCGTGATCAATGAAGATCGCATTGAACCAGGTAAAGGTTTCGGTACCCATGGCCACCGAGATATGGAGATCATCAGTTACGTTTTGACTGGGCAGTTGGCTCACAAAGACAGCATGGGTAATGTGGTGTCTATTCCACCAGGTGATATTCAAAGAATGAGCGCGGGTTCTGGTGTGATGCACAGTGAGTTCAATCACGCGCCCTCAGAGACCACGCATTTTTTTCAGATTTGGATTCAACCCAATGAGTTCAGCATAGAGCCCAGTTACGAACAAAAAACTGTTCCTCTTGCCTCAAAGCGAGGAAAGTTGGCTTTGTTGGCCTCCAATAGACCTAACGAGCACGCTGTCAAAATACACGCAGACGCGTCCTTGTACGCAGGGCTTTTTGATGCCGGCGAAAGCTTCAACATGGACTTGAATCAGAGTCGTCTTTGCTATGTGCATTTGGTCAAGGGACAACTTAGCGTGAACGATCAGATCTTGTTGACTGGCGACGCATTGTTGATTGAAAAAGAACCTGGTTTGGTTGTAGAAAAGGGTGTTGGCGCTGAAGTTTTGGTGTTTGATTTGAGTGCCTAGTGGTGAATTTAGAAACCCATGGAAGTAGATTTTTGTTTTTTTATTAGGAGTTTAAATGTCTAAGACAGTCGTTGTGTATCATTCTGGCTATGGCCATACGGAGCGTTTGGCTCAATTTGTTGCTGAGGGTGCTAACGCAAAGTTGGTCGTGATCGATGCCGATGGCAACGTCAGTGAGGCCGATTGGGCTTTGCTCGATGACGCCGATGCAATTGTTTTTGGTTCTCCGACTTACATGGGAATGGTCTCATGGCAATTTAAAAAATTTGCAGATGCAACATCCAGCAAATGGTTCTCTCGGGCCTGGGTCGACAAAGTTGCCGGGGGGTTCACGATTTCAGCCAATTTAAGTGGGGATAAGTTCTCGACCCTTCAGTATTTCATCACCTTGGCCATGCAAAATGGCATGCTGTGGGTCGGTCAATCCTCTTTGAACGACGGGCTTGTCAACCGCTTGGGCTCACACTCTGGCGTGATGGCCCAAGTCGGTGCTACAGAAAGCGCATCTGAAATTCCTCAGTCTGATTTGGATACAGCCAAGGCCTACGGTAAAAGAGTTGCCGACATTGCTCGAAAACTCAAAGCTTAAGTCAGCAAAGAGGGTGTACATTTAAAAGTTTCGCCCTCTTTCCGGTCTTTTTTTGATCTTTGCTTTGCGGCAGACGTCAAAAAAGCAGGGGTCTAATTGTTGGCCGGTTGGAGGTTCGCCGTCACGGCACGTCTGTCGTCAAAGACAAAGCAGTTGCCTTCGTAATGATCGGATCCGACTTCTTCAAAATACTTGAGAATGCCGCCTTCAAGTTGGTAAACATGCTCAAGACCCAGCTCCCGTAAATAGATAGCTGCCTTTTCACAGCGTATGCCACCCGTACAATAGCTCACAACGGTTTTGTTTTGAAGCGAGGCTATGTTTTGTTTGGCTTTTTCAGGGAATTCACCGAAGTGTCCAATGTTGTATTCAATGGCGTCTTTGAATCGACCGTCTAGAACTTCATAGTCGTTTCTTGTGTCTAGGGTGACGACCTCTCGACCCTCATCATCCTTGCCTGCTTGGAGCCAAGCTTGAAGTTGACGGGCTGAAACACTGGGAGCTCTAGCGTTTTCAGGTTGGATTGTCGGGTGATTCATGCGAATGATTTCACGTTTGATTTTGACCAGCATCTTTTTGAAAGGCTGAGATTCAGACCAACTTTCTTTAGGTAGGAGGTCTCTCAATTTCGGGTCGATTTTCAAGTAATTTACAAAAGAGTTGATGTCTTTGGCGCTACCCGCTAGAAAAAAATTAATACCTTCTAGCGATAAAAGAATGGTTCCTTTAAGTGAAAGTTCTTTTGCTTTCTCTAGGTAGTTGGTTTGACGTGCAGTCAAATCATCCAAGGTGATGAACTTATAGCACGAGATGTTCAGTACTGTATTCACAGAGAAAATATGATTTGTATTTCAAATAAAACCGATTGAAATCCTGCCAGATGAATCAATACAAGGCTTGTGTTGAGTGTGGCCGCTATCTATATAGGTTAGTTTTTGAATGAGTTAAATAAGAACATAATTTTCTCATTATTCATGCCGTAGGTTTACAACCGCTAAAAAATATTTTTTTGAAACTTGAAGGTTTCTGAAATAAAGCCCACTTTTGCCTACAATCCATCCATGTTTGTTCACCTAAGACTTCATTCCGAATTCTCCATCATTGACGGAACCAATCGCATTGAGACGGTTGTAGAACTTGCGCAAAAAGATCATCAGCCCGCTTTGGCTGTCACGGACTTGGGTAATTTGTTTGGCGCAATCAAGTTTTACAAAGAAGCGAGAGCTAAGGGCGTTAAACCCATCATCGGAACAGAAGTGATCTTGGAGTCAGCTGGCTCAGACTCATTACAAAATACATCCAAAGTCATTTTACTGGTACAAAACAATCAAGGGTATTTGAACCTTTGTGAATTGATCACCAGGGCCTGGACACAAAACGTTCACAAAGACTTGGCTCTTGTCAAATGGACTTGGCTCAGTGAGTTGTCTGATGGACTCATTCTTTTGTCGGGCACGCAAGCTGGGCCCTTGGGCCAGGCGCTGCTACAGCAAGACTTAACCAAGGCCAGTGAGCTTGCTTTGAAATTGGCTGGTCTGTTTCCTCACCGCTTTTACATTGAACTGCAAAGGGCTGGTCGCACAGATGATGAGTTGTATGTGAGTTCAGCTGTTGAAATGGCTCAACGATTGAAATTGCCTGTTGTAGCGACCCACCCGGTTCAATTTACACAAGAAGATGACTACGAAGCGCATGAGGCGCGTGTTTGTATCGCCGAGGGTGAAATTTTGGCCAACCCAAGACGTGTCAGAAAGTTCACAAGGCAACAGTACTTTTTAACCCAACAAGAGATGCTGGCCAAGTTCCATGATGTTCCCAGTGCCCTTGCCAATACTGTAGAGATTGCAAAGCGGTGCAACTTGACTCTTGTCTTGGGTAAGCCCCAGTTGCCTGATTACCCAACACCTCTTGTCAATGGCGCAAGAATGCCCATTGAAGACTATTTCCGCCAAGCCTCAAGCGAGGGGCTTGCGCAGCGCTTAGCTCTTTTGTTTCCCGATCCTGTTCAATTGCAGCTGAATCAAAAAGAGTATGTGGATAGACTTGATTTTGAAATCAATACCATTTTGAAGATGGGTTTTCCAGGGTACTTTTTGATTGTGAGTGATTTTATTCAATGGGCCAAAGCCAATGGCTGTCCTGTTGGACCAGGTCGTGGTTCAGGCGCTGGCTCACTGGTGGCCTATTCATTGAAAATCACTGACTTGGATCCACTTCAATACAAATTACTTTTCGAGCGTTTTTTGAATCCTGAGCGTGTATCAATGCCTGACTTTGATATCGATTTTTGCCAGACCAATCGCGATCGGGTGATTGAATATGTCAAGCAAAAGTACGGGGTCAATGCTGTCAGTCAAATTGTGACCTTTGGAACCCTTGGTGCAAGGGCTGCCATTCGTGACGTAGGCCGTGTCATGGACATGAGTTATGGCTTTTGTGATGGCATATCAAATTCAATTCCCAATAAGCCAGGGCAGCACATCACGATTGCTCAAGCCTTGGAGCAAGTCCCCTCATTGGCAGAGCGGTTTGAGAGAGAAGAGGATGTCAAAACATTGTTGACCATGGCTCAGCGCTTAGAGGGTTTGTCACGCAATGTGGGCATGCATGCAGGAGGTGTTTTGATTGCGCCAGGGAGATTGACCGATTTTTGCCCCCTTTACCAACAGCCTGGAAGTCTAGCGGCTGTCAGTCAATTTGATAAAGATGATGTCGAGGCTGCTGGGTTGGTCAAGTTTGACTTTTTGGGGTTGGCGACGCTCACGATTTTGAACATCGCCAGAGACCTAATTGTTAAAAGACACCCCACAGAGTGTGATTTTTCATTCGAGATGATTGCTCTTGACGACAAAGAGACCTATCGTTTGTTTCAAGAAGGAAAGACTGAGGCGGTTTTTCAGTTTGAAAGCCGAGGCATGCAAGGCATGTTGAGAGATGCAAAGCCAACTCGTCTAGAGGACTTGATTGCTTTGAATGCACTTTATCGTCCGGGTCCCATGGACTTGATTCCTAGTTTTGTCGCTAGAAAACACGGAAGAGAGGAGGTCGCTTACCCGCACCCCTTGGCCGAGACTGTCTTATCTGAGACCTATGGCATCATGGTGTATCAAGAGCAGGTCATGCAAGTCGCTCAGCTTTTGGGTGGATACTCCTTGGGTGGTGCGGATTTGCTGCGCCGAGCCATGGGTAAAAAGAAACCTGAAGAAATGGCCGAGCACAGAGTTATTTTTAGAGAGGGCGCATCTAAAAAAGGAATTCCAGAGATCAAGGCCGATGAGGTTTTTGATTTGATGGAGAGATTTGCTGGGTATGGTTTTAATAAGTCTCATGCCGCTGCTTACTCATTGCTTGCCTACCACACCGCTTGGTTGAAGGTCCATTTCACCGCAGAATTTTTTTGCGCCAACATGACTGTTGAAATGGACAACACAGATAAACTCAAAGTGCTCTTTGAAGATGCTAAAAAATTAGGCATTTCTTTTGAAGCTCCAGATGTCAATCGTGGTGAATATGTGTTCTTGCCCATCACGGACAAGCAAATCAGGTATGGCTTAGGTGCAATCAAAGGGACCGGTCAACAAGCGATTGAAGCCATTGTGTTGGCCAGACAAGAGGGTGGACCCTTTAA
>JBAXNB010000028.1:0-20320 GCA_037134015.1 Betaproteobacteria bacterium
GCTCAATGGGGATTGGGCGCCAGCTTGCTGGTGGGCTGATCAAAGGGGCAAGTGGGGTGGTTTCAAAGGTAAACGCTGGGGTCTGTGTAAATCAGTTCAAGCCCAAAGCGTTGACCTTGCAAGTAGTCCTTCATGCATTGAAGGAGCAAGGGGCTTCTGTGAGCAGATGCACTCGCGCGAATTTCATCGGGGCTCATCCAAAGTGTTCTGACAATGCCCTTGTCCAAAGGCTGTTGGGGGTGAAAGGCACCGAGTTCACCCGAAAAAGCAAACCGCAGGTAGGTGACATCCTCTACGCCCGCGTCATTGGGGAGGGTTCTTTGAAAGCGACTCAGGTACATGCCAATCAGATGCGTGGGCTTGAAGTCATAAGCGCTTTCTTCAAGCACCTCTCTAGCGCAGGCTTGAAGGGGTGACTCCCCCGGGTCGAGGTGACCAGCTGGATTGTTCAGCCTGAGTCCTTCCGGAGTGTGTTCTTCAATCAGCAAAAATTTGCCGTCTTTCTCAATGATGGCAGCAACGGTAACGCTAGGTTTCCAGCGTGTAGAGGTGTCTGGGGAATGGATTTGTATCATGGTTGGGCCAAAAGAGATAAAACTCGATCAGGAGTTTAGCCTTGAAGTTCCCTAGAAAAAGGCCCAAGATGATCAAAAAAAGAACGAAACAGCCCGAGTTGTAAGGAGGACATAAGAAATGAAAAAAATGTCTTTAGAATCGGACAAGCCGTTGGGGGTTTTGTCAAAGACAAGCCTCATTTAAAAACACACGTCGCTTGGCGCTCAAGGGCAGAAGCAAAAAAACCTTGAGCGACCAGTGCGATAAAGAAGCATTCTTGGAGTTTTATTCATGAACATTGGTGTTCCACTTGAGTCGTTTCCTGGGGAAACACGCGTTGCTGTCACCCCTGAGACCGTCAAAAAGTACTTGGCCCAGGGTCATGGGGTTCATGTTCAATCCGGGGCGGGGCTGAACGCTAGCATCACGGATGAGGCCTATCGGTTGGCTGGGGCCACTTTGACCGATGCACAGGGCGCGTTTTCTCAAGACATGGTGCTGAAAGTTCGCATCCCCAATGAGCAAGAAACAAGCCTGATGAAGGAGGGGTGTGTGTTGGTGGGCATGCTCAATCCGTTTGATGCTGCTGGACTTCAGAGACTGGCAGATGCGAAGTTGTGCTCGTTTGCCCTTGAGGCGGCCCCTAGAACGACTCGTGCACAGAGCATGGACGTCTTGTCCTCTCAGGCCAATATTGCTGGCTACAAGGCGGTCATGATCGCTGCAGACAAGTACCAGCGGTTTTTCCCCATGCTCATGACGGCGGCTGGGACGGTCAAAGCCGCGCGTGTCGTTATTTTGGGCGTAGGGGTCGCAGGCTTACAGGCCATTGCAACGGCGAAGCGATTGGGCGCCGTGATTGAGTGCTCCGATGTCAGGCCAGGGGTCAAAGAACAGGTGGAGTCTTTGGGGGCCAAGTTCATTGATGTGCCGTATGAAACCCAAGAGGAGAAAGACGCTGCACAAGGAGTTGGGGGCTATGCCAAGCCCATGCCCGCATCTTGGCTTGAGCGTCAAAAGATAGAGGTTGCCAAACGTGTCGCGTTGGCCGATATCGTCATCACAACGGCACTGATTCCTGGTCGAGCAGCGCCTGTGCTGGTCAGTCAAGAGATGGTGATGTCCATGAAGGCGGGCAGTGTGCTTGTGGACTTGGCTGCAGCGCAAGGCGGCAACTGCCCCTTGACCCAAGCGGACAAAACCATTCAAGTTCATGGTGTCACCATTGTGGGTGAGACCAATTTGCCAGCCCTGGTCGCTGCAGACGCCAGTGCTTTGTATGCAAGAAATGTGTTGGATTTTGTCAAATTGGTCTCTCCAAAGGACGGGCTATTTCAATGGCCAGAGGATGACGACATCGTCACGGCCTGTTTGATGACGCAAGATGGAACAATCAAAAGGAAATAAAAATGGACATGGTCTCTCCAACGGTAATTAACTTAATCATTTTCGTTTTGGCAATTTATGTGGGCTATCACGTTGTATGGACAGTCACCCCAGCTTTGCACACCCCTTTGATGGCCGTGACCAATGCGGTCTCCGCCATCATCATTGTGGGTGCGATGTTGGCGGCCGCCTTGACGCAAACGGTTTTGGGTCAAACGATGGGTATTTTGGCGGTCGCCTTGGCTGCGGTGAACGTGTTTGGGGGATTTTTGGTCACTCGAAGAATGCTTGAGATGTTCAAGAAAAAAGACAAAAAAGCCAATGCCGCTTCTGGAGAACACAAATGAGTATGAATTTAGTCACGCTTTTTTATTTGGTGGCCAGCATTTGTTTCATCCAAGCGCTTAAAGGACTGAGTCACCCGACGACGTCCATTCGTGGCAACCTCTTTGGCATGTTGGGCATGGCCTTGGCGGTGTTGACGACGGCCGCGTTGATTTACAAATTGGCCCAGGCGCCAGAGCTTGTCAGCCTTGGCGGCTCCTCCGGCGAGGGCTTGTCAGGACCTTGGACAGGGCTGGGACATGTGTTGTTGGGTTTGTTGTTGGGTGGCACAGCGGGCACGATCATGGCTCGTCGTGTGGAGATGACAAAGATGCCAGAGTTGGTGGCGTTCATGCACAGCATGATTGGCTTGGCAGCGGTGTTCATTGCCATTGCGGCAGTGGCCGAACCACAGGCTTTTCAAATTGTGCGCAACATCGGAGACCCGATTCCCATGGGAAATCGACTAGAACTGTTCTTGGGTGGGGCGATTGGCGCGATCACTTTTAGCGGTTCAGTGATTGCATTTGGCAAATTATCTGGGCAATACAAGTTCAGACTTTTTCAAGGCGCACCCGTCAGTTTTGCTGGACAGCATCTTTTGAATTTGCTGTTGGGCTTGTCGTGCATGGGGCTTGGTCTGGTCTTTATGGTTCAAGGCGATTGGACTTTATTTCTGGCCATGTTGGCCTTGGCATTTATTTTGGGCGTGCTGATCATCATCCCTATTGGTGGCGCAGACATGCCCGTGGTCGTCTCCATGCTCAACAGTTATTCAGGTTGGGCGGCGGCAGGTATTGGCTTTTCTTTGAACAATGCCATGCTCATCATTGCAGGCTCCTTGGTGGGCAGTTCTGGAGCGATCTTGAGTTACATCATGTGCAAAGCCATGAACCGATCTTTCTTTAATGTGATTTTGGGCGGCTTTGGTGGTGAAGGTGTTGCGCAGATTTCTGGTGGACAAGTTCAGCGAAGCGTCAAAAGTGGCAGTGCAGACGATGCCGCCTTTGTGTTGGGCAACGCGGAGAGCGTGGTGATTGTGCCGGGTTACGGCTTGGCGGTCGCGCGTGCGCAACATGCGGTCAAGGAGATGGCGGCCAAACTCACAGAAAAAGGGATCACGGTGAAATACGCCATTCATCCCGTCGCGGGGAGAATGCCTGGGCACATGAACGTGCTCCTTGCCGAAGCGGAGGTGCCCTACGACCAAGTGTTTGAAATGGAAGACATCAACGGAGAGTTTGGTCAAGTGGATGTGGCGATCATTTTGGGCGCCAACGATGTGGTCAATCCGGCCGCCATGGTCAAAGGAAGTCCTATTTATGGCATGCCTATTTTGGAGGCCTACAAAGCCAAAACCGTCATCGTCAACAAGCGCTCAATGGCCGCGGGGTATGCTGGCTTGGACAACGAACTCTTCTACATGGACAAGACCATGATGGTTTTTGGAGACGCTAAAAAAGTGGTCGAAGACATGGTGAAAGCGATTGAGTAGACACATCCCTCAAACCCTGGCGCTGATGAGCGCCATGCCACAAGAGTTGTCTTGTATCTTAAAGAGATTGGACGCAAAACCGTTGCAACTTGGTTCTAGGACCTATTGGCAAGCGCAATGGATGGGTCAATCGGTGGTGGCGGTGTTGTCCCGCATAGGTAAGGTGGCGGCAGCGACCACCACCGCCTCGCTGATAGAGCATTTTGGAGCGACGCAGGTGGTGTTTTCAGGCGTCGCGGGCTCCTTGGACCAAGGAGTTCAGGTCGGTGATGTGGTGATTGCAACCGAGTTGTTGCAGCACGACATGGATGCCTCGCCCTTGTTTCCAAGGTACGAAATTCCGCTGACGAACAAGAGTTGCTTTCTGACCGATCTAAACCTGAGCCTTGAGTTGAAGCTTGCTGCAAGCCAATGCTTGCAAGAGGTGCGCGCCAACATGCAGCTGCATGGCCTATGGGATCAGTTGGGTGTGCAAGCGAAAGACATCTGTTTGCACGAGGGCTTGATCTTGAGTGGTGACCAATTCATCTCCAGTGCAAAGAAAAGCTCAGAGCTCAAGCTCAGTCAACCCAGCGCATTGGCCGTGGAGATGGAATGTGCTGCGGTGGCGCAAGTTTGCGATGACTTTGGTGTGCCTTTTGCCGCGGTGAGAATCATCTCTGACAATGCCAACGACACGGCACACATGGATTTTGAAAAATTCATCCAAACGGTTGCCGCGCCCTACGGCGCCCATGTCATTGAAACATTTGTCAAAAACCGCTCGATCACCTGATCAGCGGCTTAGGCCAGCCAGCCCCTGCGTCTGAAGTACCACATCGGGCCCAAAGCGCTCGCAATCATCAACACAATGGCATATGGATACCCCCAGCTCGCATTGAGCTCGGGCATGAATTGAAAGTTCATGCCGTAAATGCTCGCAATCAAAGTGGGTGGCAAAAGTGCTACAGAGGCCACAGAGAATATTTTGATGATTTTATTTTGATTGATATTGATAAAACCAACGGTTGCATCCATCAAAAAGTTGATTTTGTCAAAAAGGAAAGCCGTGTGGTTGTCCAAAGATTCAATGTCTCGCAAAATTTGACGAGCCTCTTCAAATTGATCGACACTGAGCATTTTTGAGCGCATCATGAAACTCACTGCTCGCCGGGTATCCATGACATTGCGACGAATACGACCGTTCAAATCCTCCTGCCTTGCAATGGCGCCTAAAACCTCTCCGGCCAACGCATCTGTCACATCTTCTGAGAGCACAAGCTTGCCCGCTTTTTCGAGTTGATCGTAAATATTTTCTAAGGTGTCGGCTGAATACTCGGCATCGGCATCGTAGAGTTTCAGTAAAACCTCTTTCGCATCTTCAATCAGTCCAGGAGCTCTTCTGGCCCTGAGCCTAAGCAGACGAAATACGGGCACATCCTCATCGTGAATGGAGAAGAGGACGCCTTTGCTTTTGAGATCTTGATTGTGTTGGTTCAAGATGAAGGCCACGCGAACAGACCGGGGCTCATCTTCGTCTGCGATCAAGAAATCGCTTCGAATATGCAACTCCCCATTGTCCTCTTCGTAAAAGCGGGCGGACTCTTCAATGTCTTCGTCCATGGCATCTTCAGGAATTTGAAGTCCATAGTACTGTTTGATCCAGCGCTTTTCATCAAGGGTGGGAGACTCCAAGTCCACCCAAATGGGTTGGAACTTAGAGAGTTCTTCAAGAGATTCAATTTCCTCTTGAAACAAGCGGCCGTTGGCCAGCGTAAAAATATTGAGCATGGCAAATTACTCGAGATAAAACCCAAAAGAGTCGATGTGGATAAAGAGGAGGTTCCATCCGCGACGCTTTGGGGTGTGGGCCGTGCTAGACAATTCTTGCCAGCCCCTTACCATGGTGTCAATGAGATGCAACCTCCTAAATAGAGGCGGTTTCCAAGAGATAAAACTCCAGAGTTGAACTAAAAGCATTATGGCACTGCTCTGTGAAAAAAACCACCCCCTAAGGCCAGCTCAGAATGAGCGCCGTACCCAGGCCTGTTGCAGGCCCCAAAGGGATGAGAACCTTGGTTTTCAGCGGGGGCGAATTTCGTTCGAAGAAGGGTCTTAGGCATTGCATTCGGTGCAGAAAGAGCGCATAGTGGAGTTGCGGGCTTAACTGGCCTAAGCCACAAAGAGCTCGCAAGGAGAAGACTGATAAACGAACTGTGTTAACCAATCCATAGGCCATAGGAGGCTACTTATGAATTTAACGATCAGCGGTCATCATCTAGAGGTCACACCTGCATTGCACAGCTATGTAACGCAAAAATTAGAGCGAGTGATCAAGCATTTTGATCAAGTGGTGGATGTGAAGGTGTTGTTGAGTGTTGAAAACAAAAAAGAAAAAGAGCGTAGGCAAGTGGCAGAATGCAACATCCATGTTCCTGGGGGGGACCTGTTTGCTCAAAGTGAGCACCAAGATTTGTATGCGGCCGTCGATGATTTGGTCGACAAGCTGGACCGTCAAGTTGGAAAGCACAAGGGGCGCGTGCAAAACCATCAAAACCCTCACAAGCGGAGCATAGCTTTTCATTGAGCCGTCTTTTTGACGCTCAAAAGCGTGGGTGGTCAAAAGGGCCGCCTGCGCTGGTCAAAACCCATGGTCTGTTGGCCCTACCAAAGTCAGGAACGCATCCAAGCTTCATGAGGCTTTGAGGCCCTTTTGCGCGCAGCCTCATTCCACGGCAAAGGTGAAGAAACTTGTTGTCAATGTGGCTGAAAAAAAACAAATGGCCAGTGATCTTTCTTTAAGTTCTTCCTCCAAAGATGCATAATGTGACGCCATTATGAATCGACTTCCCAATTTACTTCCGCTCACCCATATTCGTGTGGGATTGGACATCACCAGTAAAAAACGTGCCTTTGAAGAGGCGGGTTTGTTGTTTGAGGAGTTGCACGGACTGTCTCGAGCCAATGTGGCGGATAGCCTTTTGGCTAGAGAAAGATTGGGCTCTACGGGCCTGGGTCACGGTGTCGCCATTCCGCATGGTCGTATCAAAGGGCTTAAAACACCGATGCTGGCTGTTTTCTTGCTCCAAACTCCCATTGGCTTTGATTCTCCCGACGAGCTACCGGTCAAACTGATGTTTTTTTTGCTGGTCCCAGAAGCCTCCACGCAAAGGCATTTGGAGATTTTGTCCAACATCGCCAGCTTGCTCAGCCAAAGCGAGATCAGAGAAGAGCTTTTGTTGTCTGAAGACCCGCAGCAGTTACACTCAAAAATAGTTCAAGGCAGCCTGAGCCTGCCGAGCTGACCCCTTCCCGCCAATTGTTCTTTGAGGACTCCAGATGAAGCCCACCGTTGTCAGCGCAGTTGAATTGTTCAAGGACTTCAAAGAAAAGTTAAGTTGGCAATGGATCGCTGGTTTAACGGCTTCGGACCGTCGGTTCGATGAAGTGATGGTGCGACAAGCCCGCTCGGGCGCAGACTTGGTTGGTTACTTGAATTACATCCATCCTTATCGCTTGCAGCTCTTGGGAGAGCGGGAAATCAGTTATTTGACCAATGCGACCCAGGAGGATTGCGAGAGGCGCGTTGGGCGAATTGTGACCCTCAAGCCCCCGATGCTGGTGTTGGCCGATGGGCAACGCGCCCCAGAGCGCTTGGTGGCTTTGTGCGACAACGCCCAAATACCGCTTTTTGTGACCAAGGAGCCGTCGGCCTATGTGATCGATGTGTTGAGGGCCTATTTGTCCAAGCATTTTGCCGATAGAACCACGATGCACGGCGTTTTTATGGATATTTTGGGCTTGGGCGTGATGATCACGGGGGAGTCAGGTCTTGGCAAAAGTGAACTGGGATTGGAGTTGATCTCTAGGGGAAATGGCTTGGTTGCAGACGATGCGGTGGACTTGTTTCGCATCAACCAAAACACCATAGAAGGCAGATGTCCTGAGCTCTTGAAAAACTTGCTTGAAGTGCGGGGGATTGGTTTGTTGGACATTCAAGCTATTTTTGGTGAAACGGCGGTCAGGAGAAAAATGAGGCTCAAACTCATTGTTCACTTGGTCAGACGAGAGACTTTGGAGAGAGACTATGATCGACTGCCCCATGAGCCGCTGACGCAAGATGTTTTGGGCATTGCCGTCAGAAAAGTGGTCATTCAAGTGGTCGCTGGTCGAAACATTGCGGTGTTGGTGGAAGCGGCGGTAAGAAATACAATTCTTCAATTGCGTGGCATCAACACCTATGACGACTTCTTGTTGCGCCATCGCAATGCCATGATTCAAAACAACCCCACCTAGGACATGGGAACTTGTTCATGGGGGTTTCTTGTTGGTTGAAGGCGTTGACCAGCAACTGTTGCAATTCATAACTCAGAGCAGAAAATGAAAAAAGCACTTTTAAGTTGCGACAAGCTGATGAAGAGCTATTCAGACAAGCAAGTGGTCAAAGGCTTGTCGTTTGAGATCTATCCCGGTGAGTGTCTCGGACTGATTGGCCCCAATGGGGCCGGTAAAACAACCGCTCTTAAAATGTGTTTGGGATTGTTAGAGCCTGATGCAGGACGCATCATCGCTTTTGATCAAGAGATGCCCAAAGATGCCTTGAGCATCAAGTCCCACATCGGCGTTGTGAGTCAATTTGACACCCTGGACCCGGACTTCACCTGTGCAGAAAATTTACTCGTGTATGGTCGATATTTTGGTCTGAAGAAGGGTTATTTGAAAGACAAAATCCCTCAGCTGCTGGAGTTTGCAGCTTTGAGCAACAAAGCCAACGAGAGACCAGGTGCTTTGTCCGGTGGGATGAAGAGGCGTTTGAGTTTGGCCCGGGCTTTGGTCAACGACCCAGCGCTTTTGTTGCTCGATGAGCCCACGACAGGCTTGGATCCACAAGCCCGACATGTGATGTGGGAAAGGTTACAAGATTTGGTGCGGGCTGGTAAATCCATCCTCTTGACCACCCATTTTATGGACGAGGCCGAGAGATTGTGCGATCGATTGATCGTCATGGATCATGGTGAAAAAATTGCACAGGGATCCCCCAAGGCGTTGATCGCTGAACATTTAGAGCGCATGGTGGTGGAGGTTTATGGTCTGTATGACAAAGAGCTCGTTCTGAAAGAGCTCTCGCCCCTGGCCCAAAGAGTTGAAGAAAGTGGCGAGACCTTGTTTTTCTATACCCATGACGCCACGGCGCTGAACATGGCCTTGAGCAAGACGCCTGAGATTCGCAGCTTTCACCGCCCATCCAATTTAGAGGATTTGTTTTTGAAATTGACCGGACGACAAATCCGAGAGGGGGCATGATGCGTTGGTGGCCAGTTTTTTTAAGAAACATGTTGGTTTGGCGAAAGTTGGCCATCCCAAGTTTGGTGGGCAACATTGCAGAGCCCTTGATGTGGTTGATTGCCTTTGGATACGGCATTGGATCGTTGGTGGGCCAAGTTGAAGTTTTGGGACAACAAGTGCCTTACCTGTTGTTTTTAGCCAGTGGATCGATTTGCATGAGCGCCATGAATGCGGCAAGTTTTGAGGCGCTTTACTCCGCTTATTCAAGAATGAGCGTTCAAAAGACCTGGGACGGCATCTTGAATGCTCCGGTCGGCCTGGCAGATATTTTGCTGGCAGAGATGCTTTGGGCCGCCTTCAAGTCCATCTTCAGCGTCACAGCGATCTTGGGCGTGATGGTTTTTTTGGGCATTTTGAACAGTCCCAAAATTTGGTTGGCTTGGCCTATTTTGTTGCTGGTCGGCGTGACGTTCAGTTCAATTGCACTGATTTTCAACGCATTGGCCAAAGGGTATGATTTTTTCACCTATTACTTTACCTTGTTTCTAACGCCCATGACTTTTCTGAGCGGCGTGTTCTTTCCCCGAGAGCAATTGCCCGAGTGGCTTCAAAAAGGGGCGGCTTTTTTGCCCTTGAGCCAAGCGGTTGATTTGATCCGACCTTTGTTCTTGGACCGTTGGCCAGAGCATGTCATCGAGCATTTGCTCTTTCTTTTCTTGATCGCCTGCGTGGCTTACCTCAGTGCACTTCATTTGACGAAAATCAGATTTCAGAAAGCTTGATGTGCAATTGAGTTTGATCAAGTCCTTGACCTTGGAGCTCAAACTGAGCCACTACGTGATGGTCATGGGTTGGTCGGGTTTGTATTTTTGTGTCACCAAGCTCGAACACATGCACCCGAGCTGGCCAGTCCTGTCTGAGCTCATCGCGTGGGTGGATGTCCTTGTTTTTTTGGCGCTGAGTGTGGGTGTTTTGTCAAGGCTTGCGTTATCGCCCCGAAGCATTGTTCAAGAGCTGAGTCAACCAGTGGCTTTGTGTGGTGCTGCAGCCATGGCGGTAGCGATGATTTTGCTCTCGAGTGTTTTGCTGGGTATGGCCCAGGCCGGTGTGAAGCAAGGGACTGTGGGGCTGTTGGGCGAAGGATTGATGGCTGCGAGTGAGGTGATTTGGTGTTGGGGCGCCGTCATCGAGTTGGCCCTTTCTTTGGGGGTGATGGTGGTGTATGCAAGGCTCTTTTTGTACCAAAAAAACAGCTGGGTCCACATCACGCCAGTGATGTTCATTCCAGCGGTCGGCAATGTCTTGGTCGTCTTGTCCGGTGTGGCCTTGGGACATGAAACATGGAGCCTGGCTCAGTTTGTCTTTGGCCTGACGTTGTGGCCACTGGTGTGTGTCTTGCTCGTGCAGCGGCTCAGCGCCATTGGCCCCTTGCCCTTGGGCGCCTTGCCCAGTTGGTGCATTGGACTGTCGCCGCCATGCGTGATTGGTTTGGCTTTGGTGGTTTTTAATGCGCCTCTCGTTTGGGTATGGGTGCTTTGGGCCTTGGGCTTGGGCGTGCTGGGCGCATTGATCCCCGTTCTTTGGCCCATTCGCCATCAGCCGTATGCAGTCAGTTTCTGGGCCTTTAGTTTTCCCTTGGCGGCTTGGGTCAGCTTGAGTTTGACGCTTCTGGGCAGCTTGACTTTGAGCTCCGACCCATCAGGTGCCGATCAAGCCTTGTTCCGAGATGCCTTGGATGCTGTGGGCATTGCTTTGACGGTGTCCATGGTCGTTTTGATGTGCTATCTCAGCGCAAAAGCATGCGCTCAAGCCAGGCGGTTTTTAAGCACGGCTTTGGCTCAAGCTTAAGTCACCGTGGGTACGTGCTTGTTGGGACACATGTCTTTGAGGCAATGCGCGTAAAGACTGAGGGCGTGGTCGGCCAAGGCAAAGCCTTTGAGGGTCGCGATGCTGCGTTGTCGACTTTCAATTTCAAGGTCGTGAAACTCTTCGACTTGACCGCAGTCCAAGCAGACCAAGTGGTCGTGGTGCTCACCTTCATCGAGCTCATAGACAGATTTGCCGCTCTCAAAGTGTGAGCGCTTTAAAATACCAGCCTGTTCAAATTGGGTCAAGACGCGGTAAACGGTGGCCAAGCCAACGTCGATGTTTTCTTGCAGGGCGAGTTTGTAGACGTCCTCCGCTGTCATGTGCCTGCGGTCGCCACGTTGAAAGAGCGCCAGAATTTTAAGGCGTGGCAGTGTTGCCTTTAATCCAGTGGTATGAAGATCTTTTGCGATAGGCATGGACTGGAGCGGTAGATTAAGTGAAGGGGGGTCCTTGAAAAGCCCTGAAATGGGGCTCAGGTGTCGCTACAATGACTCTATCATAGCTTCATGCCAAAGTATTTTTATGAAAAGTCAGCGCCAATTTCATCCGCAGGTCAAACTTTTGGTTCGGCCAACGCCCATGAGGGCGGCGGCTAAGTTCAATCTAGCGCTGTTGGGTTGCTTGATTGTTTCTTTGAGTTCATGTGCTTGGATTGACCGGCCGTTGGGTTATGTGGCCAGATCCATCAACCCCTACCGTTTTGAGCTGATTCAAGGCAATGTGATCACCAAAGAGCAAGTGGAGGTGCTCAGGCCAGGCATGAGCAAAAACCAGGTCAAAGAGGTGCTGGGCACGCCCTTGATCACCAGCCTTTTTCATGAAGAGAGGTGGGATTACGCTTTCACGGTCAGAAGGTCTGGGCAAGAGCTTCAAAAGAAAAAACTCGCTGTCTTTTTTGACAAAGAGCAAATGCTTCGATGGGAGTCTGACCCCTTGCCCTCGGAGGCTGAATTCGCAGCCACCATCGATATTCGCAGGCCATCTTTAAATAAAGTGCCCTCGCTACAAGCAACGCCTGAGCAACTTGCTCGCTTCAAATCCGTCCAATCGGCTGAACCCAATGGGACGGGCTCCTTGGGCCTTGAGCGCGCAGCGGTTCGCTCAAACTACCCTCCACTTGAGCCCAATTGAGGGCTGGGGTGGACACGTTATTTCTGAAAGAGAAAGACCAAATGACAATCAAAACCAAAGTAGGCGTGGTTGGCGCCAGTGGTCGAATGGGTCAAATGTTGATTCTTGCCCTTACACAATCTGAGCATTGTGTTTTGGCCGGCGCCGTGGATTTGAGTGGATCTGCCTTGTTAGGCTTTGATGCGGGGCAACTGCTAGGCGTGGTCACGGGCGTGAAAGTCACCAGTGACTTAAGCCAAGGCTTGGAGGGCGTGCAAGTTTTGATTGACTTTACGCGCCCTCAAGGCACGATGGAGCACTTGAAGTTTTGTCAAGCGCATGGCATTCAAATGGTGATTGGTACCACGGGCTTTAACGAAGAAGAAACAGCCCGTATACAAGAGGCGGCGAAACAGATCGCTATTTTGATGGCGCCCAACATGAGCGTTGGGGTGAATGTGACTTTGAAGTTGTTGGCTTTGGCTGCCCATGCGCTCAACGAAGGATTTGACATCGAGGTCATTGAAGCCCACCATCGACACAAAGTCGATGCGCCTTCTGGGACGGCTTTGAAGATGGGCGAAGTTCTTGCTCAGGCTTTAGGGCGAGATTTAAAGACCCATGGTGTGTTTGCTAGGCAAGGGCACACCGGGGAGAGAGACCCCTTGAGCATTGGTTTTTCAACCATTCGTGGCGGCGATATTGTGGGCGACCACACGGTTCTCTTTGCCGGTACAGGCGAGCGCATTGAGATCACGCACAAGTCATCCTCAAGAAGCACTTACGCCCAAGGCAGCCTCAGGGCGGTTCGATTTTTAGCCCAACAAAAGACGGGCTTGTTTGATATGTTTGATGTCCTAGGACTCAATTGACAAGATGGCGTGATAAAAGTGATGCAAGAAAAATTCAACCCCACGGAGATTGAAAGAGCGGTTCAATCCGCATGGGCTGCTGCGGATGCGTTTAAAGTGTTCGAAGACGCGAGTCGTGAAAAATACTATGCCTGCTCAATGCTGCCCTACCCCAGCGGTAAGCTTCACATGGGGCACGTGCGAAATTACACGATCAACGACATGCTCACGCGTCATTTACGCATGAAGGGATTCAACGTGTTGATGCCCATGGGTTGGGATGCGTTTGGTTTGCCTGCAGAAAATGCGGCTTTGAAGAACAAAGTGTCGCCCGCCAAGTGGACATTTGAAAACATTGCCTACATGAAAACCCAAATGAAGTCGATGGGCTTGGCCATCGACTGGTCTAGGGAGATTGCAACGTGTGAGCCAGCCTATTACAAATGGAACCAGTGGTTGTTTCTAAAAATGCTGGAAAAGGGCATTGCATACCGAAAAACACAGGTGGTGAATTGGGATCCAGTTGATAAAACGGTTTTGGCCAATGAGCAAGTGATTGATGGCCGTGGCTGGAGAACGGGTGCCTTGGTCGAAAAACGAGAAATTCCTGGCTACTATTTGAAGATCACCGACTATGCACAAGAACTTTTGGAGTTCGTGCAAACTGAGAAGTTACCTGGTTGGCCCGAACGCGTCAAGCTCATGCAAGAGAATTGGATCGGTAAGAGCGAAGGCGTGCGTTTTGCCTTTCAACACGACATCAAGGGACAAGATGGGCTACCCATCGACCATGGACTGATGTATGTTTTTACCACCCGTGCAGACACCATCATGGGCGTGACCTTTTGTGCGGTTGCACCCGAGCATCCCTTGGCTGCCCATGCTGCAGCTCAAAAACCTGAATTGAAAGCCTTCATCGAGGCTTGCCAAAAGGGGGGGACGACGGAGGCGGAAATGGCCGTCAAAGAAAAGGAAGGCATGGACACAGGATTGATGGTTCGTCATCCTTTGACAGGCGAGCCAGTGAGCGTTTGGGTAGGCAACTATGTCTTGATGAGTTATGGAGATGGTGCGGTCATGGGCGTACCAGCCCATGACGAAAGAGATTTTGCCTTTGCCTTGAAGTACCACTTGCCCATCAAGCAAGTGGTCCAGGTGCCCAATTCCCAATGCACGGTGGAGAATTTCAGTGACCGTGTGTGGAGCGACGATTACGCACAAAAAGGCACGGGTGTTGCTGTCAACTCTGGAGCTTATGACGGTCTTCGATTCAAGGATTGTGTGCAAAGGGTTGCGCAAGATTTGGCCACACTTGGCTTAGGAGCGTTAAAAACCACTTGGAGGTTGCGCGATTGGGGTATTTCTAGGCAACGCTATTGGGGAACACCGATACCCATGATTCATTGCCCTGAACATGGGGCTGTTCCCGTGCCTGAAAAAGACCTGCCTGTGGTGTTGCCCTTGGACTGTATTCCGGATGGCTCAGGCAACCCATTGCATCACCATGAAAAATTTCATGAAGGGGTGGTGTGTCCAGTGTGTGGCGTTCCAGCACGCCGCGAGACGGACACGATGGATACGTTCGTAGACTCTTCTTGGTACTTCATGCGTTACTGTGACTCCACGAACGATCAGCACATGGTGAGTGAGGGGGCCAAATACTGGATGCCCATGGATCAATACATTGGCGGTATTGAACACGCTATTTTGCATCTGTTGTACGCGCGGTTTTGGACCAAAGTCATGCGCGACTTGGACTTGCTAGAGGTCGATGAGCCTTTCACAAAATTACTGACCCAAGGCATGGTGCTCAACCACATTTACTCTAAAAAAACCCCTCAAGGAGGCGTGGAGTATTTTTGGCCATCTGATGTTGAAAACATCACTGACGAGGCGGGACGTGTCAGCACGGCGACGTTGACCAAAGATTTTGGGGGTTTCTCACAGGGCACGGTGGTCAACTATGAAGGTGTGGGCACCATGAGCAAGAGCAAGAACAACGGCGTCGACCCGCAAGCCTTGATCGAACGCTATGGTGCCGATACGGCTCGTTTGTACACCATGTTCACCGCACCCCCAGAGGCCACCCTCGAGTGGAATGACACGGCGGTGGAGGGGAGTTTTCGCTTTTTACGGCGACTTTGGCAGTTCGCCTTTCAGCACCGTTCCTTGTTCACCCGACAAGCGATCTCATTGGCGCTTGACCCAGAGGGACTCACTCAGCTAGCACCTTCATCAGGCGCCAAGGTCATGCGGCGAGAAATTTACCAAGTCTTGAAGCAAGCCAATTTTGACTATGAGCGCATGCAATACAACACGGTGGTGTCCGCGGTGATGAAAATGCTCAATTTGCTTGAAGCTCAAGACCCGGGTGCTTGGCCAGACCATGAGCGCTCAATTTTTTGCGAAGCCATGGGTATTTTGTTGCGTGTTTTGAACCCCGTTTGTCCTCATATTTCTGAGGCCCTGTGGAAAGACTTGGGCTTTGGAGATGAGTTTGGAGCGATGTTGGATGTCAGCTGGCCACAGGTGCATGAGGCAGCATTGGTTCAAAATGAAATTGAATTGGTGTTGCAAATCAATGGGAAATTAAGAGGGGCCTTGAAAGTTTCAGTCTCTGCGTCTGATGAGGAGATCAAAGCGCTGGCCTTGGCTCATGAGGCCACACAAAGGTTGTTGCTCGCAGCACAGCAGCAAGCGCCAAAGAAGGTCATTGTCGTGCCCAGTCGGCTGGTCAATGTGGTGATTTGATGGACAGACAGCGAAGGTCTGCTCTTAAAAGCTCGGCTCGTTGGGCTTGTATGCTGCCGTTGTTGATGATGGGCGCTTGCGGCTTTGAGTTGAGGAAACCGCCGCAGTTTGCATTCAAGGCGCTTTTTCTGAACAACGTCATCACCAACCCATTTGGCCAAGAGATGTTGAGCACGCTTGCGCAGGTGCAAGGTCTTCGCGTCTTGACAGATCCAAGAGACTTGGATCAAGCGGATATGATTTTTGATTTGAATTCGGTTTTGCGAGAGAAGGTGATCATTGGCAGAACCTCAACGGGCGCTATTCGTGAGTTTCAGTTGCGAATCAAGCTTGTTTTTAAGGTTCGAACACCTGCTGGTGTTGAGAAAATTCCTGAAATAGAAATGATCCAACGCCGAGACATCAGCTTCAATGAAAGCGCTGTTTTGGCCAAAGAGATGGAAGAAGAGTTGCTGTATCAAAACATGCAAACGGATTTGACTTATCAAATCATGCGTCGTTTGGCCGCCATTAAAACGGTGGACTGAACGCTTGGCCTAGATCAAAAAGCTCCCTTCAAACGCATGACCCAACCATCGACCGAACTCACCTCTCATCTCCAACGCGGTCTTGCCCCTTTGTATGTGATAGAAGGTGACGAGAGTTTGTTGGTTCAAGAAATGAGCGATGAACTGAGATCCAGAACACTGCAACTGGGCTACAGCGAGCGACAAGTGTTCACCGTCATGGGCGCGCATTTTGATTGGTCATCAGTTCTTGCTGAGTTTCAATCCATGGGATTGTTTGCTGACAAGCAACTCATTGAGCTCAGAATCCCCAGTGGCAAGCCAGGTAAGGAGGGCGCTCAGGCGATCGAGCAACTGGTTTCGCTGATGCAATCCTTTCAAGAACAAGGGCAAGGCACTGATCTGCCAGACAAAGTCTTGTTGATCACCTTGCCGCGCTTGGATAAGTCATCCAAATCCAGCGCATGGCACCAAAGTTTAGAGGCCGCAGCCCCCATCTTTGTGGTCCAAAACATTGACCGATCTGCTCTCTCGAGCTGGATTGTACAAAGATTGGCCGCCCAGGATCAAAGGGTGTCTGCGGGGGCTCAGGGGACTCAAACGCTACAATTTTTTGTCTCCTGTGTGGAGGGCAATTTGTTGGCCGCGCATCAAGAGATTCAAAAGCTCGCCTTGCTCTATCCGCCAGGCGAGCTTGGTTTTGAGCAAGTTCAAAAAGCGGTGTTGAATGTGTCTCGCTTTGATGTGTTCAAGCTCTCAGAGGCCATTTTATCTGGTCAAGTCACTCGGGTGCAACGCATGCTGGATGGTTTGCAAGCCGAAGGCGAGGCTGCAGTTTTGGTGCATTTTGCGATGACGGAAGATATTCGACTTCTGTACAAAATCAAATCATCCGTTGTGACGGGTAAAGCCCTTCCCATGGTGTTGAAAGAATACCGAGTTTGGGGTGCGAAAGAAAAACTCATCGAAAGAGTCATTGGGCACTTGTCCGTTCATGTGCTTGAAAAATTGCTACAAGCTTGCCACCGGGTCGATGGTGTGGTCAAGGGTTTGAAGGCGCCCAATTGGCCAGAAAATTCATGGATGGCCCTGCAGCAATTGGCTTTTTTATGCGCCAAGAGCTGTTCTCTGTCAAAATAGAACCATGAGCACCTTTTTGCAAAACCAAATGGATGAACTCGGACTGGCTGCCAGACAGGCCAGCCGAGAAATCGCGCGTGCAAGTGCGGCGCAAAAAAAACAGACCTTGCTCACCTTGGCAAGGCTTCTGCGTGAAGAAGAGGGTCAGCTTTTGGCGGCCAACCAAATCGATCTCGCTCAGGCACAGACCCATGGCGTGAGCGGGCCGCTGTTTGATCGCTTGAAGTTGAGCTCCTCGGTCCTTCAAACTTGTGCCTTGGGTTGCGAGCAATTGGCCTTGATGCCCGATATCGTTGGGGAAATCGTGGGTTTGCGAGAACAGCCCAGTGGCATTCGTGTTGGGCAAATGAGAGTGCCCATAGGGGTGTTTGGGATGATCTATGAAAGCCGTCCCAATGTGACCATTGAGGCGGCCTCTTTGTCCATCAAAAGTGGCAATGCCTGTATCTTGAGGGGCGGCTCTGAAGCCATCGAGTCCAACAAAGCCCTGGCTTTGTTGGTGCAAAAGGCCTTGACGCTGAGCGGCTTACCAAGAACGGCCGTTCAATTGGTTCAGACCACCGATCGAGAAGCGGTGGGCATGTTGATTCGCTCTCCACAATGGGTGGATGTGATCATTCCTCGAGGTGGCAAGGGTTTGATTGCCCGTATCACAGAGGAGGCGAAAGTTCCAGTGATCAAACATTTGGATGGCAACTGCTGCACCTATGTGGACGACCTTCAAGAGCAAGGGATGTATTTGAAAGTGATTGAAAATGCCAAAACGCAAAAATACAGTCCTTGCAATGCGCTGGAGAGTTTGCTGATCAAAGAGGACTTGGCTCAAGAGTTTTTGCCCAAGATGGCTGCAATTTTATGGTCCCATGGGGTGGAGTTGAGGGTCTGTGAACAGTCCTATGGCTTGTTGTCTGTTGTCCCTCACGATCAGGGCTTGTTGGTCAAAGCCACTGAGCAAGATTGGTTTGAGGAGTATTTGGCGCCCATTTTGAGCATCAAATTGGTCAAGGATTTGAATGAAGCCATTGAGCACATCAACCACTACTCCAGTCATCACACCGATGCCATCCTGACGCAAAATCATGTGCATGCGCAAAGGTTTTTGAGAGAGGTTGATTCGGCAAGTGTCATGATCAACACAAGCACGCGCTTTGCCGATGGATTTGAATTTGGTTTAGGCGCGGAGATCGGTATTTCAACGGACAAATTCCACGCCAGAGGTCCGGTGGGCGTGGAGGGCTTGACGTCTCTCAAGTACATTGTCTTGGGTCAAGGTGAAGTTCGAGCTTGAAACAGCTTCTTGGGTGTGAGTCCTCACTTCATCTGGCAGGTTCATTCCATCAAAAACCGCGTAAAAGTTCGCCAAGGGCTTAAAATCAGGGACTTTGGACGTCGTGTCAAAATAACCGAGACTACAAAATGGTTCCCCACCTTATCACTGCATTGACCGGTCCGATCAATGAGCTTGAACAAAGAATTTTGGACTCTATGCCCGCCATTGAGAGATGGTTTCGCTTAGAGTGGATGGAGCATACCCCGCCTTTTTATTCCTCCGTTGACATCAGAAATGCGGGTTTTAAGCTCGCCCCTGTGGACACCAATCTTTACCCAGGGGGCTGGAACAATTTGACACCTGAGATGCTGCCCTTGGCGGTGCAAGCGGCCATGGCTGCAATCGAGAAGATCTGCCCCGAGGCCCGCAATCTTTTGGTGATTCCAGAAAACCACACAAGAAACTCCTTCTATTTGAGCAATGTCGCTCAGTTGCAGAGAATCTTTTACATGGCAGGTCTGAATGTGCGAATTGGCTCCATCAACCCGGAGATCAAGGAGACAACGGTGATCAACTTGCCCAACGGCGAGACGGTGACCTTGGAGCCGGTCATCAGAGGCAAATACCGCTTGGGTGTGAAGGATTTCGATCCTTGTACCATCTTGCTCAACAACGACTTGAGTGCTGGCATTCCTGGTATTTTGGAGGACTTGCATGAGCAGTATTTGCTGCCGCCCTTGCATGCGGGCTGGAGTGTCAGAAGAAAAACCCAGCATTTTGCGAGCTATGAAGAGGTGACCAAGCGCTTTGGAAAACTACTTGGCATTGACCCCTGGTTGATCAATCCCATGTTTTCCCCATGTGCAGGTGTCAATTTTGCTGAGGGTTTGGGCCTTGAAGAGTTGAAAAGTACAGTGGACAACCTGCTTTTGAAAATCAGGAAAAAATACAAAGAATACGGCATCCATGAAAAACCCTTTGTGGTTGTCAAAGCTGACAATGGGACCTATGGCATGGGGATCATGACGGTGAGGGACGCCAAGGATTTGGATGCCTTGAACAGAAGAACCAAGAACAAGATGAGTGTGATCAAGGATGGTCAGTCGCTCACGGAGGTCATTGTTCAAGAGGGTGTGTTGACCAACGAGAGAATCAATGACGCCGTGGCCGAGCCGGTGGTGTACATGATGGACCGGTATGTGGTGGGTGGTTTTTACCGGGTGCATGCTGAGAGAGGGGTCGATGAAAACTTGAATGCCCCAGGCGCCTCCTTTGTTCCCTTGGCTTTTGAGCAAAGTGCGCACACTCCGCAACCCGGTCTTAAGGCGGGTGCGAGTGTGCCCAATCGGTTCTACATGTATGGCGTGATCGCGCGTTTGGCCATGTTGGCGGCCAGTTATGAGCTCGAAGCGACGGACCCGAATGCAGAAATTTACGATTGACAACGTTTGGCCATGAAAATACTTTTTGTTGCTGATCGGCTAGAGACCTTCAAGATAGAGAAAGACACGACCTTTGCGATGATGCGCGAGTGCAATCGACGAGGCATGGAGGTCTTTGCCTGTGAGGTTCAAGATCTTTTTTGGTTGAGTGGTGACTTGGTCAAAGCCAGTGCGTCTCGCCTAAGTCTGGATCTCACCCCCCAGGCGCAGTGGTTCACCCGAGGCGAAGCCATCAACCATGCGCTCAAAGATTTTTCTGCCGTTCTGATGCGAAAGGATCCACCGTTTGACGTGGAGTACTTCTATGCGACCCATCTTTTGCAGCACGCGAGCAAAGAGGGTGCAAGGGTCTTCAA
>JBAXNB010000029.1:0-20136 GCA_037134015.1 Betaproteobacteria bacterium
CAAAGCAAAGTCCTATGAACCATGGCTTGATTTTTTTGATCATTTTTATCCTCCTATGCCCATAAACCCAAAGCTGTACCCAAGATCAAATACATCCTCTAAGACAACAGCACCAAAGGTCTTGCGTCCAAGATGGATCAACAACATCGAATCGATGTGGATTTGAAACTGGACCTCCATGGACTCCAATGTTCTTGGTTCTGCAGTATCTCTTGAACTGGCGGCCTCAAACCTAAGGGTTGACCATGAGGGTGTGAGACAGGGTCCGGCCATGTGTCAAAAAAATGGGCGTCCAAGGGCAAGAGCGCCTCATGAGGATGAAGACAAGCCTTGATCCATGAGCTCGGTGAAGTGCAAGATGGACACCCCAAAAACAGCAAGCTTGCCTATCTAGCGAAACCATGGCATCAAACCCCTTTCAATGTGTCGCCTCAACCACCAAGGGGTTTATCACAATGGTACAAAGCTTCTAAATCCATGATAAAGGAGGGCTGAGCCATCGAGTTTTTCTTCCAGTTCCATCCCTCGGAGAAGTCGGCATGAAAACATCCCACACCATCCCTTTGTACAGATCCTCCATGCGTGCATGGATTTTATGGATGCTTTGCGCTTGCTCATGGAACATTCACGCACAAAATTGGACACCTTCAAAACCCATTCGATTCATCATTCCGCAAGTCGCTGGCGGAGGAGCTGACACCATCGGTCGGGTGATTGCACAAGGCTTGTCCGACAAACTGGGACATCCCGTCATAGCGGACAACAAGCCTGGCACCAATGGAGGTGTTGGTGTAGATGCCTTGATGCACTCGCCCAATGACGGACATCATCTCTTGTTGGTCTTCACCTCTTTGATGGCCATCACGCCCGCGGTTTACACCAAGCTCAATTACGACGCTATGCGCGACCTCAAAGTCCTGGGCTCACTGTGTGAAGTGCCCTTGGTGATGATTGCCAACACTGCACTTGACGTCAACAACCTCAATGAATTTCTAAGCTATGCCAAAACCCACCCCAACGCCTCTTTTGGTGCATCCAGTGGCAACGGCTCGTTTTCACACCTTTTGTTGGAAATGCTCAAGGTAAAAACAGGAGTGAGCATGACCCACGTTCCCTTTAAGGGTGAAGCGCCAGCGGTCCAATATGTTTTGAGCAACCAAGGCCCCATGATCTACATTGGAACCCCCTCGCCCATCATCGGCCCGGTGCAAACGGCACGCTTGAAGGCCTTGGGGGTGACGACCCTCAACCGCATGGAGCAACTGCCCAACGTACCCACTTTGAGCGAACAAGGTTTGAAAGATTTCAATGAAAGTTTTTGGTACGGTTTGGCAGTTTCATCAAGCACCCCCCCACATATCGTGGCAGCCCTCAATGCATCCGTCAGTGAACTGTCGCAAAGTAACGCATTGATCCAATCCTTGTCTCGAGTTGGATGCTCTAGCTTGGCTCTGAATGCATCTGAGTTCAATGAACGGGTCAAATTGGACATCAACAAATACGGCGCCATCGCTAAATCGGTGGGCATGAAAGTCGATTGAACCCAAGGGCCCATGGCCCAGCAACATTTGAAAGCACTCACCTATGGAAAACAGGCTCAGCGGCAAGCGAAGATTTGATCAACTGCACATCGATCAACTGGAAGGTCAAGCCAAAATCACAGCTCAAGAGATCCTCAAATTCTCTAGCGTTGGACTTGGAGGTCCCTACAACGTGATGTTCAGAAGCCCCGTGTTTGCCGAGCGCATGAAGAAATTACTGGATTATTTGCGCTTTGAGTCCTCCCTTCCCATGAGCTTGAATGAATTTGCCATTTTGATTCAAGGCTACACATGGAAGTCCCAAGTGGAGTGGTTTGCTCACTACCCGATTGCGCTCAAAGCCGGACTACCGCAAAGCGTTGCAGATGACTTGAAATCAGGTATTCGGCCAAGGCACATGAGCGAGCAAGAGGCCATGGTCTATGACATTTCAATCGCCATGATCAACGAGCATCGCTTGAGCGATGAGTTGTTTCAAAAGGCAAAAAATATTTTCACTGAACAGCAACTGGTCGACCTGATCGCTGTCAGTGGAACCTATGTGACAGTTGCGATGCTTTTGAGTTTAGGCAATGAATTGCCTCCAAGTGGGCAGGCCTTGCCTTTTCCAGAAAACTGAAAAAAAAGCCGATGAGATCATCGGCTTCTTTACAGTTCAAAGGCGGATTAAAACTTGTACCCGACTCGAAGAACGTACTCGGTGGGGTTGATCGTGAGTGTACCTGTCGTGGTGGTCCCAGTTCCAACAAAGGTGGCGTTGGATTTCATCGGAACGTAACTGACGGAGCCATTGAGCGACCAACGATCGTTGATGTTCACCACCGCGCCCCCACTTATAACTGGGTTGTAGCTCGAGCTCAAAGACACTGAAGTGCCAGCCAATTTTTGAACCAATGGATCGTTGTTAGCACTGGCACTTGTGAAACTGGTGCTCGTGATACCCACGCCCAAATAGGGTCTGACGGCATCACTGGGTGAGTTGAACAAGTATTTCGCTACAGCTGAAGGAAAGAGTGCTTTTGCAGTCGCTGCGCCTGGTTTTGGGCCAGAGGTGAGTTGTACATCGACGGTCATCGTTGGGGGTATGCCAATGGTGAACTCAGCGCCCACATTGTCGGTGAACATGTACAAAGCGCTCATGGTCGTGGTGCTGGTTTTGCCAATCGATACTGTTGCACCTGCTGTGACTGGACCAAAGCTTGCCGCTGCAGGGCCAACTGAGCTCAATGGGCCGATCGATGCACTTGGATTGATGCTCGCTACGCCAACATAACCGATCCAATCACCCGCCTTTTGAGCAAAACTCACGCCACATGCACTCAAAATGACAGCACCAAGAACAGGCCGAACGAAAGAAGACTTTAAACGCATTTGATACTCCATGTCTGTTAAAAAATTATGTTTCGAAGATATCAGATAAATGATTTGAGCCCCCTCGGGTTTCCACTCGGTAGACTGAATTTTCAATATAAATACCACCCTTTGAACGCTCACCAAAGGAGAACTGTTCAGTCCATCCGTTAATGGTATTCCCCTCCCACGTTCAGCCAAAAAAACAATAAGATGATGCACCCAGTGTCAAGCTCAACATGACGCAACAAGGAGATGAACGTCTTTGCATGAGAAGGAGGAAACCATGGATTTTTTAGGCATCGATCGCGTGGTGTTTGGAGCGACGGATTTAGGAAAAGCCAATGAATTTTTTACCCAATGGGGTCTTGTTAGAAAGTCCAAAACATCAAAAGCATTGATGTTTGAGACGGGCAACGGCAACCAAGTCATGGTCAAGCGAAGTGACGACAAGTCACTCCCTCCCAAAATGGCAGACCATCAAGAGTTCAGGGAAGTCATTTACGGTTTGGCCAAACAAAGCGACTTCGACCACATCCATCAAAACCTCAGTGCAGATCGTTGTGTAGAGGTCGATGACGAGGGCATCATGCACACGGTGGATGACTCGGGCATACCCATTGGGTTTCGTTGGGTACGTGAGAAACCTAGGGCACGTCCTAGCAGCACCCTGTGGAACTCTCCTGCTCACAAACATCGTGTCGACGTGGTGAGCAGTGTCTACACCCAGGCCCATCCTTTTAAGATGGGTCATATCGTTTTCTTTGTACCCGACACTCAAGTGGCTGAGAACTTTTACCGACAAAGGCTTGGCTTTTGGCTATCGGATCGTTATGTGGGCGGTGCGGGCGTCTTCTTGCGATGGGCCAAAAAAAGCGAGCACCACAATTTGTTTTTTGTAAAAAGTCGCACCAGTGGCCTGGCTCTTCACCACATTGCTTTTGAGGTCGATAGCATTCATGAGGTGTTAGGCGGGGGTCTTGCATTTTCCCAAAAGGGGTTTCCCACCGAAGTTGGACCAGGTCGCCACCCCATTTCATCGGCCTATTTTTGGTATTTCAAAAACCCCTTGGGTGGCGCGGTGGAGTACTTTTGCGACGCAGACTTTGTGACTGAAAAATGGAAGCCCCATCACTACAGAGTGAACCGATTCTCGGAATGGCATTTGAACAATGGCATTGAACTGAAAGACGATGGCAAACTTCGCCCCTCCTTGAAGGGTGCGAAGGAGATCGACCAACAAAAGAAAAATGAAATGGCCGCGCCGATGAAAGCAACAAAATGACAGAACAAAAAATATCCTTCGTCTCCAAAGACGCCAATTTGGTGGGCATTGTTCGTTTGCCCAAAGACCTGCAGCACAACGAGAAACGCCCAGCCATCGTGGTCCTGCATGGGTTTGGCAGCAACAAAAGCGCTGAGAATGTCTTGGGCCCATGCGCAGTTCTGGAGTCCTTGGGCTACATCACCTTGCGCTTTGATTTTTTAGGGTGCGGCGAGAGCGATGGCACACGCGGCAACTTGATCTGCATGGATCAAGTTCACAACACCCAAGATGCTGTGACCTTCTTGAGCTCGCACCCCCAAGTGAAAGCCGATCAAATCGCCTTGATGGGATCGAGCTTTGGCGCAGCAGTTGCCGTCTACACTGGCGCCATCGACACTCGCGTTGCTGCCACCATTTCTTCTGGCGGATGGGGTCATGGAGAGAGAAAATTCAAAGGCCAACACCCAACCCCAGAAGCCTGGGACAAATTCACATCCATGCTGCAAAGAGGCAAGGAGCACTTTGAAAAAACAGGCCAATCCCTGATGGTGCCTCGCATGGACATCGTCCCCATCCCTACAGGCCTGAAGCGACAAATCGTTCCTGGCTCTTTGCAAGAGTTCACGGCTGAAACAGCGCAAAGCATGTTTGACTTCAAAGCCGAAGAGGTGGTGTCACAAATATCACCTAGGCCTCTCTTGTTGCTTCACAGCTCTGTGGACTCTGTCACCCCAACCGAGCAGTCCTTGGAGATGTTCAAGCGTGCAGGCAAGCCCACAGATTTGCATCTTTTTGCAGACACCGATCATTTCATGCTGGCCGAAGGCAACCAACGCGTATGGAACATTGTGAAAGACTGGTTGCATCAGTATTTACCGATTTAACAACATGAAAAAAATCTTCACTGCTCTTTTGCTGGCCTACTCGAGTTGCCTTTTTGCGCAAGACTATCCCAACAAGCCCATCAAAATGATCGTTCCCTACCCACCTGGAGGCGTGACCGATATGGCGACAAGGGCTGTGAGCGCTAAGATGAGTGAAGCGTTTGGTCAAGCCATCATTGTAGAAAATCAACCCGCTGCAGGTGGGGTGGTGGCGACCAATGCGATGGCCAAGATGCCCGCAGATGGCTACACCTTGATGAGCGCGTTTGATAGCTTTGCCACCAACCCCTTTATGTACAAAGGTGTGCAACACGACCCGTTAAAAGACTTTGCGCCCATCTCTCTGATGGTCAAAAGCCCACAAGTCTTGGTCGTCTTTCCAGGTACTGGCATCAAAAACATGGCCGATTTGCTCAAAATGTCCAGGGCAAAAGCGGATCACTTCTCATTTGCAACCCCAGGTGCTGGCACCTCGAGCAGACTTTCTACGGAACTGTTCAAACAGTACGCCGGCATCGATTCCACCTTGGTCACCTACAAAGGTGGCTCACAGGCCATGACCGACCTCCTAGGTGGTCAGGTCAATGCCATGATTGTTTCGGTGAGTTTGGTGCTTCAACACATCCAAAGTGGACGCTTGACACCCATTGCGGTGTCGTCTTCTAAACGCATTGCGCAGCTGCCTGATGTACCACCGATCGCAGACACTTTCCCAGGCTTTGAAGCGCAATCATGGACAGGGATGGTGGCCCCAGCGGGCACGCCCAAAGCGATCATTGACAAATTGAATGCCGCCTTGGTCAAGGCCTTGAACTCTTCAGAGTTCAAGGAAAAATTCACCTCTCAAGGTGTTGAAATCGTGGGCTCGAGTCCTGAGGGCTTTGCCGATTGGATGAACAAAGAGTCCCTCAAGTGGTCTCAGGTCATCAAGCAAAGAAAAATCAGCATTGAATGAACACTTGAGCAACTCTCATGGGCAAGCTTGGCGAGGCTTTCAAGCCATCGACGAGACGATGCACTGGGCGACTTCTGCAGGTGCTTGAATGGGTGAATAATGTCTCACCGCTTTCAAGACCGTCAATTTGGCTTGGGGCAAGATGCCAGCAATTTCTTCGGCCATGGCGACAGGGGTGGCAAAGTCCTCCTCACCCACCACCACACTGCATGGGCCTTTGTAATTGGGCAATTTGAGCCGCTCATCGGCTTGGCCCAGCATGCGACAAGTTTCCAAATAACAAGCCGCTTCATTTTTGACAAAGATGTCTTGGTAAAACTTCACAACGCTTGGGTGTTGCTCTGCATAAGACGTGCTGAACCACCTCTCAACTTGAAAGCCCAGCAAAGAAGCCAATCCTTGAGTGAAGCCTTGCTGACCTCTTTTTTCCCATGATTCTTTGGCATCTGCTCCATAACAAGCGGTTGTGTCGATCAAGCTCAAGGACTGCACACGGTGGGCATGAGCTCCAGCGAAGGCCATGGCGACTGTGCCGCCCATGGAGCAGCCGACCAAGTTGACTTTATCGATGTTCAGATGATCCAAAACTTGCAAGACGTCCTTGGCAAATTGTTCGGTGGTGTAGGGCCCTTTAGCACGCTCGGACGCGCCATGACCACGCAAATCAATGGCATACATGGACGCATCGATGCTCAAATGATCAGCGAACTCGCGCCACATGGCAGCGCTCATGGCCAAGGCATGCAAAAACAGCACAGGCCTATGGGAAGAGTTGGACACCTTGAACGGTGTCACATGGATTTGTACGCCATCAAAAGACGCAACATGAAAGGGATTCAACGACATGGCAAACCTAAAAAATAAAGAAACGGACTCGAAAAATCAAGCAGCTCGGACTTTCACACTCATTTGGCCAAGACCACTGCCTTTGGCATGCAAGGTGTCACCCGGCCTGATCGGACCCACCCCTTGAGGGGTTCCCGTCATGATCACATCTCCAGGGTAGAGCGTGTAAAAGGATGAGGCGTATTCAATCAACTCCACCACCGACATCACCATGTCTTGGGTGCTGGTGCGCTGCCTCAACTCCTCATTGACCTTCAGCTCAAGGTCGATGTTTTGAGGATCGAGTTGGGCATGGTTGATCGTCATCCAGGGCCCCAAGACCGTGTACGAATCCAAGGATTTTCTGAAACTCCTGTCCTCGGTGCCTCGAATGGTGATGTCCAGACCCAGGCAATAGCCTGCAACATGAGACAAGGCCTCTTCTTTTTTAACATGGTCACACAACTTACCGATGACCACACACAACTCAATCTCATGATCGGTCCTGCGGTCTAAAAAGCGCTGTGCTATGCCTTGGCTCAATCCCACGACCGAGGAGGAGGCTTTCAAGAAAAGCCCAGCTTCACGAATATCGGTGAGGATATGACCAAACGCTTGGCCATTGGTTTTCATTTCTTCAATGTGAGCTTTGTAATTGATCGGTGCGGCCACAACCTTTCCTGGATGAGGAACTGGACTGTTGATCTGCACATCTTTGAGCTCAAAGCTTTGAGCATTCGCTTTGATGCTTTGAATCTGTTGCTCATCTTTGCCATGGAGCCAATTGAGCGCGTCCGTGAAGGTATGGACTTGTTGGGAATGGGTTAAATCGTAGATTTTGTCGTCAAGGACAAGACCAAAAATGTTGTTGTTGAAGTTGATGAGTTTCATGACAGATGTTTGAGAGAAGGGCCAGATTTTAACAGCTGCTAGCAAGACCCCTGGCGTCTTTCGTGCAGGCCCTCGGCACAAACTATCGGGTAAACCCTGATGAGCTTTGGTTTCTTTGCGCGAGCGCGAAAACCCATTAGACTGTTGCCCTTCAATGAAGCAAAACAGGTCTCCGATGAAATTCAAGCTCACACCCCTCAAAAAATTTGGTCTCATGATGTTTGTGTGTTGCTGTGCTCATGCACAAAGCACTTACCCACAAAAATCCATCTCCATCGTGGTTCCCTATGTAAGTGGGGGGGTGTCCGATGCGCTGGCGCGTGCCTTGGCAACAAAGCTCAATACCAACTTGGGCCAGCAAGTGTTGGTGGAGAACAAGCCTGGGGGCAACACCTTGATCGGTGCCACGCATGTGGCCAAATCAGCCCCTGATGGTTACACCTTGCTCTTGACGGCAGAGTCCACACTGACCATGAACCCCATGCTCTACGCCAAACTGCCTTACGATGTCGATAAAAATTTTGCCCCCATCGTTGCTTTGGCAAGCATTCCACAAAGTTTTGTGATTTCGCCCAGCGTTCCAGCAAAAAGCATCCAGGAGTTTGTGCAACTGGCCAAGAAGTCGCCTAAACAATACTCGTTTGCCAACCTAGGTGTTGGATCATCTGCACACTTGAATTTTGAGCTCTTTCAACGCGTTACACAGATGCAGTTGGTGGACATTGCTTACAAAGGCGCCTCTGCAGCCATCACCGATTTGATTGGGGGTCATGTCTCGGCCATGATCGTCTCAACGGGTCTTGTGAGTGCGCAAGCGCGTGCCAACAACTTAAGGGTCTTGGCTGTCGCAGGCAACAAGCGCTCCTCGCAATTACCGGATGTGCCCACCTTCAAAGAAGAGGGGCTTGAGAACTTCACCCCCTCGTCTTGGTTTGCTTTGATGGGCGTTGCGGGCACGCCGAAGGATGTTTTGGATAAACTCAATTCAGAGATCAACAAAATACTCAAGGACCCTAGCTTCAAAGCAGAGCAACTCGATCGATTTGCCTTGGACCCGATTGGTGGCAGCCCTGAGTACTTGGCGGCCTATATCAAAAGTGAATCCCAAAGATGGTCTTTGATCATCAAAGACTTGAACATCAAGCTTGACTGAAGTTCAGAGCAACTGGGCTTGCTTTGCCCGTTTGCAGGCAAAGGAGGGACACCCACATCATCCCATCTTGGCCTTCACCGCTTGATCGATCCAGGTGTTTTGGTACGTCCCTGAACGGATTTGTTCTAGCATGGCGGTCTCTTGTTCTACACGAATTTGAGTGTCTTTAAGCAAAGCACTCGCTTGGTCGATGGGAACGCACAAGACACCGTCCTCGTCGCCCAAGATCAAGTCACCGGGATGGATGACCATGCCGCCTAAAGCAACCGGCACATTGATCTCACCTGGGCCATCCTTGTAAGGACCTCGGTGGGTGACGCCACAAGCAAAGACCCCAAAGTCTTGGGTTTTGAGATAGCCTGAATCCCTGACCGATCCATAAATGACCATGCCCACGATCCCTTTGGCATGCGCGGCAGACGTCATGATCTCTCCGATCAACGCATTGGTGAGGTCACCCCCTCCGTCGACGACCAACACGTCTCCAGGACCGGCCAGTTGAATGGCCTTGTGGATCATTAAATTGTCCCCAGGCCTGACCTTCACTGTGAATGCAGGACCCGCCATGGGCTGACCGTTGTGCATCGGCCTTAAATCTGGACCCCCAGCAAACATTCTTTGCATGCAATCACTCACACATGCAACCGGTAAGGCTTTGAAGGCCTTGACCATTTGCGGATCGATCACGCGCGCTCTCTCCAATATTTGAAATCCAATCATGTTGATCTCGCTTTATGTCTTTGCTTTGAACTTGGGGTGCTGGCCAAGACGTTTGTAAACACCCAATGCATTGGAGCTGTATATTTTTGATTTTTCTGTATCACCAAGAACAGTCGTGGCCTTGATGTACTCATGGGTGTCATCAAAATTTCGACCTGTCTTGGGGTCAACCGCTCTCACCGCACCAATGGTCTCGGAGGCGAACAAAATATTATCGCTAGGTATGACTTTGAGCAGCAAATCAATACCAGGCTGGTGATAAACACATGTATCAAAATACAAGTTCTTCATGACCTTTTGGTTCAAGTCACCATAATTCATATCAATGGCCATGCCCTGATAGCGGCCCCAGTGGTAGGGAGCCGCACCACCGCCATGTGGCACGATGAATTTCAAAGTGGGAAAGTCTTTGAAAATATCGGACATCATGAATTGAACAAACGCCGTCGTGTCCCCGTTGATGTAGTGGGTGGCCACGGCGTTGAAATGAGGGTTACAAGAGCCACTCACATGAATCATCACGGGAACATCATGATGAACAAATTTTTCATAAAGAGGGTACCACCAGTCCTTGTCCCAAAGAGGAGGATCTGACCAATTCCCGCCGGAGGGGTCCGGGTTCAAATTGGCACCAATGAAGCCCAGGTCTTCTATGCAACGCTTCAACTCATCAAACACCACTTGACCCGGCTTGGCTCCTGCAACTTGTGGCAACTGACACACGCCAGCAAAGTGATCAGGAAACATCACGCACGCGCGGTGAACCAAATTGTTGCAATAAACCGCCCAGGTCAAGTTGGTTTGCTCGTCCCCAAAGTGATGGTCCATGCCCAGTGCACGTGGAGAAAATACAGTTAAATCAATCCCACGCTCTTTCATCACCTTCAGCTGATTGTCATGGATGGCAGCATAAATCTCCTCATCGGTGATGTGAGGCGGCGCCTCATCGGTGTTCTTTCCAGTTTTTTTGAGCACCTCAACTTGGCGAGCCCTGTACTCCATGACTCGAGCAGGCGTGGTCGTGAAGTGACCGTGACAATCAATGATCATTGTTTGCTTTCAATCTATAAATAAAAATTAATCGGTAAGTACCGCAACCATTTCAATCTGCATGAGCATACCACCCGGCAGATCCGTGACCATGGTGTGTCTGGCAGGACGATCAAGGGGGTCGGGAAAGCATTTGAGCCACTCTTCATTGAGTGCGTCGCGGTAGGTGTTGTCTTTGATGTAGGCTTTGACGTGAACCACATGTTTTAAACTGGCCCCGGCGTTGGCTAAAAGAGTGCGCATGTTGGCAAACATGAACTTGGACTGACTCGGCGCATCGGAGGGCAAGCTGTCATTGGCTGGATTTTTGCCCATGATACCCGATGAATAAATCATGTTCCCCACCCTTGCTCCCATTGGAATGGGAGCATGACCGTGGGTGATGCCCTCCACCTCGATGGAGCGGCCATGGCGTTCTGTTGACTTGTCGTTCATAAAAACTCCTCTTGGGTAGCTTGGACTAAAAGAGCTTACAACTCCAGCGTTGAAGCGGCAAAAATATCTTCAATTTGTATCGGACGCTGGCTCAGGCCTTGCTCATAAATATAGCTCGCAATCGTTTGTAAAACCAATTTTGAATTTTTCATGCCATATTTTTTTGCTTGTTCTTGCCAATCCATTGACATCAAACCTTGACCCATTTGGATCACACCCGTTTCCATCATGGACTGCATGGCCTCTCTCGCATCCACATCGGCTTGCTGCTTGGCCTCATTGAAAGCGTGGTAAATGTTCAAGGCCAACCAAGGATGCTTTTCATAAAGCTCTCTTTTCATCACCACGGTATGGTTGATGGGAAAAAGACCTGTTTTACGAAAAAAACGCGTGGTCTCTACAAAGGGGTCTTTGAACAAAGGCTCAATGTTGGGGTGACCCAAGACATCAATCTGAGAACGGTCCACCAAATTTTTACTGTTGAGGTACAAAAGCGTGGCATCCAACTCCCCTTGGACCAGCATTTCCCCAATGTTGGTGTGGGGCTTGATCATATTGAGCACGACACCCTCAGGAGCCTTGAAACCCGTTGAGCCGCCGTGGCTTTTCTCGGGACTGCGTTCCATGAACCACGTCATGTCTTGGGGCAAGACGCCATACTCGTGCTGCAAAATACCTCTTGACCACAAGGCAGCAGTTTGTTGATATTCAGGCACACCGACTCTTTTGCCTTTCAAGTCAGCAGGCGAGTTGATGCCTCTGTCGTTTCGAATCAAAATCCAGGTCTGGAAAAATGTTCTTGACGTGTAGATGGGCAAGGCGACCCATCTGCGATCTCCATTGGACGACGCGATGAAAAGTGAGGACAAGGACATTTCGGAAACATCAAAGTCGCTGTACTTCAATTGACGCCAAAACATCTCAGATGGATGCACACAGGTCGGCAAAAACCGCGCGCCTTGTGGGTGCACACGACCTTGTGTAATGGGACGGGTGTAGTGATTGTCAGAAAGCGCTATGCTGATGTCCATGTCGGTACTTGGTTGAAAATTCGAAGTTCATTTATTGCGTTTGTTCAGCATGTCCGAATACATCTTGAACCATCGGTCTTGCTGAGTCAAGGCCTGCTGAGCGTCTATGACTTTAACAGCCATCGATGAATAAGCCGTGTCAATTTTTTTGGAAGTTGCAGCATAACCAGCATCTGCCACCATTTTTTGCCCCTCACTCAAGACGAAATCATAAAACAAAATGGCAGCGTAAGGATGCGGCGCTTTGTTCATCACCGCCACCGTCGAGGGCAAGGCCAGCAAGGGCGGGATCCAAAAAACCTCAATGGGTGCACCCTTTTTCTTCAAGGACTCGGGGTTCCAGTTGTAGACCGTGATGGCCATGGGCACCTCGCCCGATGCAACCATGGTCGTCAAAAGAGAATGCCCCTTTCGAATGGAAAAACCGTTGCTCGCCATGATTTGATCAAAGAGCTTTTTACCTTTTTCTTCGCCCAACTCGGCCATCAATGCACCAAACCAAACATGGTCATTGGCCTCGATCCCAAGTTGACCACGCCACTTGGGGTTCAACAGCTCTTCATAGCTTTTGGGCAAGTCTTCACGCTTGTAGAGTTTGGTGTTGAAGGCACCACTGTAGATATCCAAGTTGAACGCAGCCCATTGCTTGTGAGCGGGAACCGCCTTTTCAATCAAGGTGGCAAAAACAGGAGAGTTGACTTCTTGGAGCAACTTCTCTTTGTACAAAGCCTCTGTGTCGATGGCTGTGTTGGACAGCACATCGATCTCATATTTACCGGCTCTTTGCTCGCCCATCACTCTTTGCTGGATGGCCTCCGAGCCCGCACGCCAAGTTTTGACCTTGATGCCGTAAGTTTGAGAAAAAGCGTCGGCAATGACTTGGATGATCGGGTGGGCATAGTAAATGCTCAACTCCCCCTCTTTCTTGGCACCAGAGACCAACATATTTTGCCGCTCAGGGCCATTCAGTTGTGACAACTCCTGCATCGTTCGAGGCTGTGCACTGCAAACGCCTGCAAAGTTCACAAAGACCAACACAGCAAGAAGGCGGACGGTGACTAAAAATAAGTACTTCAAGTGACAGAAATTTTAATTTTTAAAGCTTGATGACATCGATGAAAAAAATGATTTTCTGAGCAAACGCCTTTAAGGCATAGGGTAAATACCCTCAAGTCTTACCCGAAGCCAAAGAACTTTCTTGGTGACATCGATGGACTTCAAGACCCTTCAAAGGGCTAGGAACATTAAAAAACCCCTTGGATTTTTAGGCCAAGGGGTCAATGGAGAAACGACTTCTTGTTTAAGGTAATTTCGCAAAGTTGGGCTGCAAAGACTGCATCAACCCTCGGTTTTTATAAGCGGTGACGTCATCGGGTAGCAAGAAGCCCTTGGTAGCCAAATCATCGACAGCGGCGTTCCATTGCGCCAAGTAAGCTGCTTTGTTGGTGTACAGCTCTTGAACACTCTTTCTTGGATCGGCTGTATTTTTAGACGCTGTCAATAAAGCAAAAGCCAATTGTGAACTGGTCAATCCATTTTGATCTCCAGCAACGAAACCAGATTTACGAATGCTGTAACCTTTGGACGTTGCCAGTGGAACAGCCAAGTCGGGCATTCTGACGCCTCCCTTGTCATTGCCCTGCGCATCTGACGTGGGCAGTAAAACGGTGTAGAACTGTATGGACGGCTTAGAGGGAATGACCGACTCGTCGTTCACGCTCAAGGTGTTGTAGACCCCATTGAAGCCAAGTCCAACTCCCGACAAGTCAGGCGCACCCAAGCTCTTAGGGTCTGTTGTAGGTACGGCCATCGTTCCATCAGCCACTTTGGGGAAAGAGCTGTCTAGGGGTGCAACTGTACCCTTGACCCAGCCCTCCAAATTGATCAGCAAAGATCGGAACAAGGCACTGCTTGCAATCAAGGCAGGTGGGGAAGTTGACACTGCAGTGGCCGCAGCAACCCTGTCCACAGTATAGTCAGGTTGAGCCACTGCATTGTCAGACAACACAGTAGGACCATGAGAGGTACCGGCAGCATAGAACATGCGGACATTGCTTGGAATCGGAATGTCTTTACCCTGTCCATCGGTCACCGTCAAGGACGCTCTGGCACCACCAAATTCAATCGGGCTGTCATATTGAAAGACTTTGGGGCATGTGTTGAGTTGCGTGCATTTTTGCAGCAATCCATCGGTCTTACCCGTTAAAGGATCTGTGATCGTTGAATAAGCAAAGGGGAACTGGTCACCAGGCGTGTAATGGGTTTCGTGTTGACGAGAATAGTCTCCTGGCTTGGCCCAGCGGTAGTTGGTGTAGGTCTTTCTTGAACCGCCCACCAAAGGCAACATACCATCAAAGACGGGTTTCATGTTCGCATCGGTGTTGAATCCTTGCCACAAGAAGTCTCTCAAAAACCGTCCCGATTGAGAAATGCCCGTGGCCAAGGTGTACTTCACTCGACCTGCCAAGGGGTTGGGATTACCTAGAGAGTCCTGTGTACCACTTCTAAAGTAGGAGATCAAATCCCTCACACTCAAGAACCCTAAGCCTAAAGGCCTTGGATCAATCGCAGTGTAGTTGAAGTGATAAATGGATCCATTGTCACTGCCAGCATCTAGCGCAGCAGACAAGGTCGCATCTGCAATGACCTTGGATCTGTTGATACTGACAAAGCCATAACCGGTCGCGGTGGTGTTGCCGCCCTCGGCTACACCAGAACCTGCTGTGTACGTCCAATAAGAGGCATCGACCGTGATCGGTGATGAGGTCGCTGTTTTTCTGATGGTGAGCGTCGCAGGTGTGCCAGGTGCGCGGTTGTAATAGGTCCCCAAGAGATTGCTGGTCGCATTGTCTGCAATGAACTCATCTTGCACTCCACCTGTGATGGCTGCCCCACCGTTGGAGACATCTTTGGCAACAGGCAGTGTCATGCCAGGCAAATACCATTTGTTCGAACTGCTGATGGCAGCAGTAGGTACATTCAATGTTTGAGCACGATCGCCTTGCCAACCAGAAAAAACAATGGTCATGCCTTGCTTCATGAGAAAACCATTTCCAGCACCCGCACCAGCTGTTGCTGCAGCACCTGATGTTGGGATGACGGGCGCCACATTAGAGAACAAGTCATTGGAAGAGCCGTCCAGTAATTTCTCCAATGAGCTTGTGCTAGAACGGTTGTTGACGATGTACAACAAACTGCCACTTGATTTTGCAGCATCGGTGGGCATGAGCACAATCACGTCAAATTCGTAGCGTACATTGCCATTTGCATCTGCTGCATTTTTAAGATCCACAATGGTTGGCGCACAGTTGTCGCTGGCTGAAACTTTGCCCGTGGCTTCTGCCAAAACATAGCTGTAAGTACCCACCGACCCAAAACTCGCTCCACTGAAAGCCAAACCGGTGCCTTTGGTGACCAGGGATTCAATGCTTGAATTGGTGATCGGACAAGCGGCTCCCAATTCGGGCGCCACAATCGCAGATTTTGCTGCCGGAAAAATTGGGATAGGAAAAGGTGAGCTCGTGCCACTGCAAGCCACCAGCATGGCAGCGGCGCTCACGCCAGCCAATGGTAAAACCACCGTATAAAGTCGTTTACGTTGCTTTAAAGATTCAAACATTGACTTACCTTTTTAAAAACATCTGTTAAAAATACATTGAATTGATCAGCCTGAACATCAGCATCCATAAACCCACGCGGTTGGTGAATAGCTTAATCTTTATTTCATTTGGGTTTCATTTTTATGACGTTTTTTTAAAAGTGATTACCCTTACCGTTGTTCACTTTGAGAGTCAGCAGGCGAGCGTGGTCAACATACCCATTGGCCCATGGCAGGACCTTGAATCCGTTGATAAAGCGCTCGCACATGAAGGCGTCGACAATGCTTAAGACAGAAAGGATCCACCGTTCAGATGAACCGTTTGGCCTGTCATGTACCTGGCCTTGGGGCCACACAAAAACCCCACCATCTCGGCCACTTCCTCGGGTTCCCCCCTTCGCCCCAACAGAGTTTTGTTTCGACTGTGGTGCTCAGGCGCCCCCAAACCCGCCGATTCACCTCGCTCGGTATCGATCAAGCCAGGCACCAAACAGTTGACGGTGATCCCGTGAACACTCAGATCATGCGCCAAACCACGCGTGAGACCAATCAAGCCCGACTTGGCCGCCAAGACGTGCGCTCGGTCCTTGGAGCCCGTGTGAGCTGACATGCCCCCCATGTTGACAATGCTTCCTGCACTTGACGCTTTCAAAAGAGGAAGTGCTGCATGGGTGCACAAGTAGGCTCCATCTAGGATGGTGCCCAAAACCTCCCTCCACTCCAGCCAACTCAAGCTCTCAAAATTGGAGTGACGTCTGATGGCCGCATTGTTGACCAAGATGTCCAAGCGGCCAAAGGCCTCCTCGGTTGCATGGATCAAGCTTTGGGATCCCTCGGGATGGCTGATGTCACACACATGAAAACTGGCTTGTCCACCCGAACTTTTGATCAACTCAACCACTTGGGCGCACTCCCGCTCGGAAGACCTGGCATTGACCATGACATGCGCGCCTTGTTTGGCCAAATGTAGGGCAATGGCTCGTCCAATGTTTTTGGCTGAACCCGTGACCAAGGCCACTCGGCCTTTCAATTCGAGTGAACTCATGCTCTTCAAGCCCTCAAGGACGTGATGTTCACCGAACTTTGCTCACGCAAAGAGGACAAAAGGTCCAAGGCACTCTTGGCTTTTGAAGAGCTCCACTGACCGTATTGGCAATTGGCCAAAAACTTTCTCTCAAGATCAGCCCGCGACATGGGAGCGTCTCGACCTCCTCTAAAAAAGCCTTGCTCAGCCTCTAAGACCTGGCCATTCTTCAGTTCAACCAACACATGTCCCGTGAACTGTTTGGGGTAGGGGTTTTGGGGGTCAATTTCATAACTCACTTTGGCCGCCAAGCTGCGGACCGCTTCGTCCATGACCACTTCCTGCTCATAATCGTTCAGTCCCGCATCATCTCTGAGCATACCCACTGCGATGGCATAAGGCACACTGAATTTAGCTGCATAGCCATTGGGTGGGTTTTGCTTGTTGGCCAAGGGCTCCCAGAGTCGGTGCACGATGCCTTCTGCTGTTTTGCATCGAATGCTCACAATCTCCTCCACCTTCAAACCTTGGTGAATGAGTTTTCTGGCGCAATCAATGTAGGGATGAGCCATCGTGCCGCAAGCATAGGGCTTAAAAGCCATCTCAGAGGAAATCCACTGCTCCCCCACATGGGCAAGCATGCCTTCAAAATGACCATCGTCAGTATTGGCAAAAGCATGAAAGAACCCATGTGCACCTTCAAAAAGAGTTCTTGGGCCCGTAAAGCCCTCTTGCGCCATTCGCGCGGCTCTGTAGCCTGATTGGGCGGCCCATCCAGGATGCATGCGTTTGGTCCAACTCCCTTCAGCCAAGTATTCAATGATGCCAGAGGCCATGCTGCCAGCAATCCCCAAGGCGTTGACCCACTGCTGAGCATTCAACCCTAGCGCAGAAGCGACACCAGCGGCAGCACCAATGGCACCAAACACCGCCGTCGGGTGGAAACCCGCTTTGTGCACCAACTTGGGAGCCACATCGCACATGCGACACATGATTTCAGAACCTACAGCCACCCCCCAAAACATGGCGCTTGAGCTCAATTGATGCTTCTCTGCAGCCGCCAACAATGCTGGAACCACCACGGCACCCGCATGAATAGGCCCACCTTCATAGGTGTCATCGTAGTCCTCGCCATGCGTGGCCGTGCCATTGATCAAAGCAGCTGCGGCCACATTGGCCCCACCCACGTGTCCAATGACCGTGCATGGACCGTCTTCAAAGCTTGCTTTGTAGGTGGCCTCCACGTAGTCTGTGTTTCTTGCGGCGACACACAGTCCAGAGACATCGATCATCAAAGCGTCGCACATGGCCTGCATGGGTGCGTCCAGCACATGTTCTTTAGATACAAACGCTTGGGCCAATTGTTCAGAGATGGATAGAGTCATTTTGATGGGTTCAATGTAGGACACGGGATTGATTCACTTGCAGTTTGCTGATTCTGGCGATTTCAAGCCAAGGATTCACCTCCTCAAGCTTGTTCTTTTTAAACTCTTTCGGGATCATATGGGCATCGGGCATCGGGCATCGGTATTGTCTTGTGCTTCAGACTGCCCGAAAGCAAAAAGACTCAACCGTAAAAAAATGAGCATTTGAAGATGTTCATGGGTACTTCTAAGGGTTGGTATCAAGCTTGATGCCGGTTGTTTGAACCACACGCTGGGCGTTTTGCCGATCGGCTTTGATGAAATTGGCGCTTTCTTCTTGGGACGAGCCCACAGGATCAAAAGCCTGAACGGCTAAAAATCCATCGATCAAGGCTGGGTCTTTGATTTCTTTTGCAAAAACGGCGTTCAATTTGTTGACAATGGCCATTGGGGTTTGAGCAGGCGCCACAATGCCTACCCAGTTTTGCGTTCCGGGATCTAAACCCAACTCTGCAAGTGTTGGGGTGTTGGGCAATTGCGGTAGGCGTTTGGGGGTGGTCACGGCCAAGGCTTTGAGCTTTCCAGATTTGATGAGCGGCAAAACAAAACCCAATGCCACAAAGCTCACATCGGACTCTGCAGACATGAGGGCTGGAATGGTTTGTGCTGAACCCTTGTAAGGCACATGGGTGATATCGACCCGAGCTTTGTTTGAAATCCAATTCAAATAAATGTGCGGATTGCTGCCCGTGCCAAAAGTCGCCCAATTGACACTTCCTGGCTTTCTTTTGGCGGTCTCCAAGAGTCCGGCCATGGTGTCATAAGGGGTTGAGGCAGAGGAGATGATCACACCAGAAATTCTGACCAAGTCGATGACAGGCACAAAATCCACATTGGGGTCATAGGGCAACTTCGCAAACATGAAGGGATTAAAGGACATGCCCTCACCTGTTGCCAAGCACAAGTGGTAGCCGTCTGCGGGCGCTTTGGCGCAAGCTTCAAAAGCAATCAAGCCACTCGCTCCAGGCTTGTTCTCAATCACAATGGCTTGGCCCAATGCGCTCGCCGCTTTTTGTGCAACATTTCTAGCCAGCACATCGATGGCGCCTCCAGGAGGGTACTGAACAATCAAGCGAATGGGCTTGTTGGGATACGTTTGTGCCAGGCACGCAGATATCCAAAATGACAGGAGCACCATCATGCAAGTCTGCAAAGAAGGTTTAACTTTAAACATCAACAAGTCCTTTTTTGAAAATTCAAAACCTAAAAAATCAAGACGCTTGCGTCATGGGCAACATGACATAACTGGGCCAATCTTTACCTGTGTAGAGCCGGCAATGGGTCGCAAACACATCTGCCGGTCTGTCTGCTTCATGGTTGTGCAAGAACCAGCCCGAGCCCCTTTGCTCTGAGGTCTCGCTCATTCGCTCAAAATCTCGCCCCTGGACTTGCAAGACCAAGGTACACCCCTTGGGCAAGGACAAGCTCAAAGGCCAAATCTCTACATCCACCTCATAAATCTTTCCTGGCTTTAAGAGCTGAGATTCGTCGTGAGCATGAAAGGGCCGGTGAGGCAAGGTTTTGGCAGGATCAATTTTCCGCTGTGAGACTCTGAGCCAGCCCATGGAGACCGGAGATTTGGGCTCGGTCGCACCAAAAAAAGTGACTTCTTGCTGATCTTGATTGAACGCTCGTAGCGTGAGGAACAAATCCATGTCTTGGGTTTGACTCGCAACGAACAGTTTTGCCGTCGCTGGACCGGCCAACTCCATGTCTTGCGCCAAAGGCGGCAAGGTAAAACAAAGCCCCTCACCCATGGTGTCGTATTCCTGAAAGTTGGAGTCGATGCTGGGTTTTTTGCTTAAACTCAAATCCGCTGCATTCAAATAAAGCATGCTCCAACGCGTGCCCTCAAGGGGCCAATTTTGGGCCCTGATTTCTCTCGTGACCGTGTCCGTGATGCTTCTGACCGCGACCTCCACCCGAGGCTCAGCAGGCCAATCGTTTTGAATGCCTTTTAAATAATGATCAAAGAACCTTTTTTGAAG
>JBAXNB010000030.1:0-19964 GCA_037134015.1 Betaproteobacteria bacterium
AAAAAGTGCTGCGTTCAATGCCTTTGACTTTTTTGCCGTACATGATTTTATTTTTTACGACGCCAAACATGTGGCACATTTTCTCTTCGGTGTCGGCAATCAACTCAAAGGGCAATTCCAGTTTGGTTTTGAAGTCATCATGGGACTTCATATTGTCTCTGGATACGCCAAAGACCACAGCACCAGCCTTTGTAAAGTCTTTGTATTTATCCCTAAATTGCATGGCCTCGGTGGTGCAACCTGGGGTATTATCCTTGGGATAAAAATAAAGAATCAAAGTTTTGCCAACATGGGTGTGATTTGTTACTTTCACGCCCCCAGTGGCGTTTGCTTCAAATTCAGGAAGGGGTTTGTTGATAACAATCGCCATAGTTCTACTTGTCCAGTGTAACAAAGGGGCCGCTTTAAAAACGGCAACCCCCTATTTTAACTTGAAAATAGGCTTCAAGCATTGCTGCATTTCTTATTTAAATCTGACCCAATGACCTCAAAGTTGAGCTTTTTGCCGCTTCAATGATGTGATGTAAAAAACACTTTTCAACATAAGGGTAAACCCTTAACCCCTGTAGCCTGGTTGAAATTCATAGCTTTTGGGGTTCAACCAATAAAAAAGCTGCTACTTTTCTTCCTTCTCCAGCCAAAATATTGTAGGTTCTACAAGCCGCTGGGGTGTCCATGGTTTCAAACCCCAATCTGATGTTTTTGAACGCAAGGCTCCATTCTTTGGGCATGAATTTTAATTTTTGACCGCTACCCAAAATGACAAGTTCAGTGCCCAGACTTTTCAATTGGATCAACTTTCCCAAGTGAACTTGGGTCAGTAGATCAGGCTGAAGCAAACCCAAGCGTTCCTTGAGACCCTCAGAATTGATCAGCAAGGATTCGAAATATTTTTCGCCATTGATGGCGATCCATTCGGGCCCATAAGCCGTTACGGCTTGAGTGTCCATTTGATCAGGTTGGAGTTTCATGGTTTTTAGACTAAAGAGGTCAATTATGTGTTCAAATTATAGGTTTTCATCACAAAAGACCCCAAAGGAGGGACTTTGAAAGCTGTATACAAATCTAACAAATTGGCCAATGTCTGCTATGACATCCGTGGCCCTGTCCTTGATCGTGCGCGACAAATGGAGGAAGAGGGACACAAAATCATCAAGCTCAACATTGGTAACTTGGCTGTTTTTGGCTTTGACGCCCCAGAGGAAATTCAGCAAGACATGATCAGAAACTTGCCCAATGCTGCTGCCTATTCAGACAGCAAGGGTATTTTCGCCGCTAGAAAAGCAGTCATGCATTACTCGCAACAACAAGGCATACCAGGTGTTTTGCTAGACGATATTTATTTGGGCAATGGCGCGAGCGAATTGATTGTGATGGCCACCAATGCGTTGTTGAACGATGGGGATGAAATGCTCTTGCCGGCACCCGATTATCCTTTGTGGACTGCTGCAGTAAGTTTGTCGGGTGGCACACCGGTGCATTACCTGTGCGATGAAGAGAATGGATGGATGCCTGATCTAAAAGACATTCGTTCCAAAATCACGCCCAATACAAAAGGCATTGTGGTGATCAATCCCAACAATCCCACTGGTGCTTTGTACTCAAATGAATTGCTATTGGGCATCATTGCATTGGCCAGAGAACACAATTTGCTTGTCTTTGCAGATGAAGTTTATGACAAAGTCTTGTACGACGGTGTTCAGCATACTGCAATGGGCTCATTGTCAGATGATGTGGTGACACTCACCTTCAACTCTTTATCAAAAAGCTATCGATCATGTGGCTATCGAGCTGGTTGGATGATCGTCTCAGGCGACAAGAAGTCTGCCAAAGATTACATTGAGGGCTTGAACATGCTCTCGTCCATGCGCTTGTGTGCCAATGTACCAGGCCAATGGGCCATACAAACTGCTCTTGGAGGGTATCAAAGTATCCAAGATTTGGTCAAAGAGGGTGGGCGTTTGAAGCGACAACGAGATTTGGCTTATGAATTGATCACGGCCATTCCTGGTGTGAGCTGTGTCAAGCCCAGTGCTGCGCTTTACATGTTTCCAAAATTAGATCCCAAGATGTACCCCATTGAAAACGATCAAGACTTTATCCATGAGTTGCTCCAAGAGACCAAAGTCTTGTTGGTGCAAGGTTCTGGATTTAATTGGCCTCATACAGATCATTTCCGGATTGTCTTTCTTCCCCATGAGGATGATCTGAGAATAGCGATCAATAGGATTGCAAAATTTTTAGAACTTTATCGACAAAAAAAATCAAAATGAAAAGCATCAAAGTAGGCCTTTTAGGCATAGGTACGGTTGGACGGGGAACGTTTGAGGTTTTAAAAAGGAACCAGCACGAAATCGCAAGACGTGCCGGTCGAGCAATAGAGATTGCAATGGTGGCCGACTTGGATGTGGTGCGTGCTCGTGAAATAGTTGGAGCGGATGTCAAAGTTGTCTCCAATGGACAAGAAATTATTGACAACCCAGAAATCGATGTCGTGGTCGAGTTGATCGGCGGGTACGGGATTGCGAAAGAATTGATCTTAAAAGCAATCTCTGCGGGTAAGCATATCGTGACGGCAAACAAAGCATTGATTGCGGTTCATGGTTCTGAAATTTTTGCCGCTGCAAAAGAGAAACAGGTGATGGTTTTATTTGAGGCCGCCGTGGCTGGTGGCATACCTATCATCAAAGCCTTGCGCGAGGGTTTAACTGCAAATCGAATTCAGTGGATCGCAGGCATTATCAATGGAACCACGAACTTTATCCTGTCTGAGATGCGTGACAAAGGTTTGTCATTTGAGGCGGTGTTGGCGCAAGCGCAGGCCTTGGGATATGCAGAGGCTGATCCTAGCTTTGATATAGAGGGAATTGATGCGGCGCACAAGGCGACCATCATGGCCTCATTGGCGTATGGAATTGATGTCCAATTCGTCCGCGCCTATGTTGAGGGCATCACCAAGCTCCAAGGCCAGGATATTCGCTACGCAGAGCAAATGGGGTATCGGTTGAAATTATTGGGTATTTCGAAACGTGTGAAAGAAGGCATTGAGCTTCGCGTTCATCCTTGTCTGGTGCCCAGCAAATGTTTGATCGCGAATGTTGAAGGGGCAATGAATGCTGTGATGGTTCATGCCGATGCTGTTGGGACAACGCTTTATTATGGCAAGGGTGCTGGCAGTGAGCCTACAGCCAGTGCCGTCATTGCAGACTTGGTGGACATTGCGAGAATGCACAGTGCTGATCCGTCGCATAGAGTGCCTGCTCTGGCCTTCCAAGCCGATCAAATGAGTGATGAAGTCATACTTGATATGGCCTCAGTGGTGACAAGTTATTACTTGCGTTTGCGCGTCGCTGATCAAGCGGGCGTGTTGGCCAAGGTCACCGGATTGCTGGCGCAATTCAATATCAGTATTGATGCCGTGCTTCAAAGGCCAGCCAGTGAAGGAGAGAGTCAAACGGATTTGATTGTGCTGACCCATGATTGCGTCGAAAAAGACATGAACCAAGCCATGGATGAAATTCAAAAACTGTCGTCTATTTTGGCGCCTATTGTTCGTATCAGAAAAGAAGAACTGAGCTGATGAAGTACCTGTCGACCAGGGGCTATCCCCAAAAAAAATCGTTCTGCGATATTTTGCTCGAAGGCTTGGCGCCTGATGGCGGTCTTTATTTGCCAGAGCATTATCCTCAAATCGATGCGGAGGCACTGAAAAAGCTGGAGTCGTTGTTTTTTCAAGAAGGCTATGCAAGTTTGGCATTTCATCTTTTGAAGCTTTTCATTGACGATATTCCAAGTGAAGATTTGAAAGAACTTTGCGACAAAACCTACACCAAAGCCGTTTTTGGTACTGAAGAGATTGTCCCAGTCAGGGTGCTGCATGAAGGACTTTTTATTCAAGCGCTCTCGAATGGTCCAACCTTGGCTTTTAAAGACATGGCCATGCAATTGCTTGGTAATTTGTTTGAGTATGAGTTGAACAGAAAAAATCAAGAACTCAATATTTTGGGGGCCACTTCGGGTGACACTGGAAGTGCCGCTGAGTACGCCATGCGTGGTAAAAAAGGCATACGTGTGTTCATGACAAGTCCCAAGGGGAGAATGAGTCCTTTTCAGCAAGCCCAAATGTTCAGTTTGCTCGATGCAAATATCTTCAACATTGCCATTGAAGGTGTCTTTGACGATTGTCAAGATATTGTGAAGGCCGTTTCAAATGATTTGCCCTTCAAGAAACAATTGAAAATCGGAACCGTGAACTCCATCAACTGGGCTAGGCTTTTAGCGCAAGTGGTTTATTACTTTGCAGGCTACTTTCAGGCCAAAAAACTGAGCCCTAAGACACACATCAGTTTTGCTGTTCCAAGTGGTAATTTTGGCAATGTGTGTGCCGCTCACGTGGCGCGCATGATGGGACTACCGATTCATCAATTGATCGTGGCGACGAACGAGAACAATGTCTTGGATGAATTCTTTAAAACGGGGATTTATCGGGTGAGATCCAGTCAAAACACCCATGAAACCTCAAGCCCCTCGATGGATATATCCAAAGCCAGTAATTTTGAGCGTTTCATCTTTGACTTGTTGGACAGAGATGGTGCGTTGACCAACAAACTCTTCTCTACAGATATTGATGCACAAGGTTTTTTTGATTTAAGTGCAGACCCGCGCTTTCAGGCCATTCAACACAAGTTTGGATTCACCAGTGGTTCAAGCACGCACCAAAACCGACTCGAGACGATCAAGGACGTTTATAGAAATTATCAAGAGATCGTTGACCCTCATACAGCCGATGGCTTGCAGGTTGCTAAAACTTGTACCCTCGAGGATGAAGTGGTTGTGGTGTTGGAGACAGCTTTGCCCATCAAGTTTGCTGCGACCATCACTGAAGCATTGGGCATAGAGCCTTCGCGTCCGAAGTCTTTTGAGGGCATTGAGTCCTTGCCAAAGCGGGTGGTGGAAATGCCAGCTGATTTACAACAGGTCAAAGATTTTTTACTTGAAAATGTGACGTAATCATCAAGGCTTGAGTTGACTTAAAAAAACCTGAAGGCTATAGAACTTTGAACTTTCCAATCATTTCCCCATACCACCAACAAGAGTTTTTTCGATGAGCAGACCTCCCTTAATGAGCCTAGAGGAAGCTTTGAAGATTGTGATCTCGCAGGCTCAAGAGGCCCCGATGATTGCTGAAGAGGTCTCAAGCTTTGAGGCCGATGGGCGAGTGTTGATGTCTGATTTGATGGCACCCTTGGATGTTCCCGCAAAAGACAACAGCTCCATGGATGGCTACGCCCTGAAGGCTGCGGATTCATTGGGTCAGGATGCGACTTTCCAAGTTGCCCAGCGTATTCCAGCTGGAACCGTTGGCCAAACACTTTTGTCGGGTCAAGCCGCTCGTATCTTTACTGGGGCCTGGTTGCCCGATGGAGCAGATGCAGTGGTGATGCAAGAAGAATGTACCTTGGAGGGGGACCGACTTCGTCTTCAAAAACCCGTTGTCAAGGGGCAGTGGATTAGAAAACAAGGCGAAGATGTCAAGCTAGGAGAGACAGTTCTCAAAGCAGGCGTGCGATTAAATCCTGCCTCCCTAGGCCTAGCAGCAAGCATTGGACAAGATCGATTATGGGTGGCCAAGAAGCCAAGGGTCGCCTTGTTTTCCACGGGAGATGAGTTGGTGATGCCGGGCGAAGTTGCTCCAAAAGACATGAAACCTGGCGCTATTTACAACTCCAATCGTTTTTTCCTACGCTCTTTGTTGATGCGTTTGGGCTGTGAGGTGACCGACATGGGGATTGTTCCCGATGATAGAGAATCCACGACAGATGCTTTGTCCTTTGCCGCTCATGGGCATGATTTGATTTTGACCAGTGGAGGTGTCTCCGTTGGAGAAGAGGATCACGTCAAACCCAGTGTGCAGTCTTTAGGTGCTTTAAATTTATGGTCTTTGTCCATGAAGCCTGGCAAGCCTTTTGCGCTGGGTCACATTGATGCTTCTGGTGCGTCTTCATCAAAGACCCATTTCATTGGCTTGCCTGGTAACCCTGTTTCCAGTTTTGTTACATTTTTAGTTTTGGTGCGCCCCTTTTTATTGGCACTTCAAGGCGCCAGTGATTTGTTCACAAAGGCTCAAACCTTACCCGCTCATTTTGATTGGCCAAAAGCCGACAGAAGACGGGAGTTTTTGCGGGTCAAGATCAATGATCAAGGCGGTCTAGATCTCTTTAAGAACCAAAGCTCTGGCGTGTTGACCTCTTGTGTTTGGGGCGATGGATTGCTGGACAATGCGCCTGAACAAACCATCCAATATGGTGATAAGGTCAGCTATTTACCATTTTCTGAATTGTTCACTTAGGGTTTAGGTTCAGTGATAAAAATCCATATCAAATATTTTGCTTCCATTCGAGAGTCGATGGGCATGGGTGACGAGTTTTATGAAACGAACGCCAAAGATATTGAAGCCTTGAGATTGGAGTTGATTGCCATGGGACTTCCCTACGCACCTTCCTTGGCTCTTGGTAAAGCCATTCGAGTGGCATTGAACCAGGAGTTGGTCAGCGAGAATTCTTTGATCAAAGCAAACGATGAGATCGCATTTTTCCCACCCGTCACAGGAGGTTGAACGCTTGTGAGTTATTCGGTTTCCATTCAAAAAGAGGATTTTGATCTTTCCTTCGAAGTTGCCCGTCTGCGCAAAGGAGATGCTCGGGTGGGGGCGGTCTGTTCGTTCGTTGGAACAGTTAGGTCCCATGCAGGTCATGAGGCCGTGACAAGCTTGGAGCTAGAACACTATCCCGGTATGACTGAGAAATCGATCGAGAAGATGATGTCACTTGCTAGCGCGCGGTTTGATATTTGGGGCGCGCGTGTGGTCCACCGGGTAGGCATGCTGAGCCTAGAAGATCAAATTGTGTTGGTCGCTGTGAGCTCTGCGCATCGAGGCGAGAGCTTCAAGGCTTGCGAATTCCTCATGGACTATTTGAAAACACAGGCCCCTTTTTGGAAAAGAGAAAGCACATCTGAGGGTTCTCATTGGGTGGATGCCAGAGTCTCAGATGACCAAGCGCTCGAGAAATGGGGCATTCAATCCCTAAATGCAAGTTGACTTGCAAGTGGAGACAGTGGCGCTCAGTTCAAATAGCCACTGTTGGAGGTCCACGCCGCTAAAAGATCGGGCGTGTAGCTACCCTCTTGCCCAAGGTTGGCGTCCAAGGCCAGTTTCCACTCTGAGATTTCAATCGCCTTGAAGAGCAAGTGTTTAAAACCTTGGAGCAAGTCTTTGTCCAAAGTGAGTTCAAGCATTCTTTCATTGTCTTTGATTTTTTCGCTCAAATCCAACTTCAATCCTGCGTTGTCCAAGAGCGTGGCTTGAAGATTGGTCACCAGCAAAGGACGAGGTCCAGTCAGGGGGTCTTTCAACTGCTCAAAGGGGGTAGAAAAGTTAGAGTTCTCAAGGGTTTGCTGATGGATCAAATCGGCCATATGGAGTTTGCTCTGCTCGTCGTTCAAAGGTCGATTGATGTCTTTTTGGCGATTGAGCAGTTCAACGTTCAACTTTTCTAAGGCAGGCAGAAGTTGCAAGGAGATCTTGCGTGTCAGCCAAACTTCTACGAGTTCCTTGTTTTGCGTATTCATGCGCACCAAAACCCGATCCTCTAAGGGGTCGTGGTCAATGCTGATTTGATGAATATTGGTCATGAAGATATATTTTTTCTTGATGAATGAAGTGATTTGACCCGGTCAAGTGATACTTTTTCAATTCCCCCCCCTTGAAAAGGGGTAATCAAGCCTCACCTGCATTTTGAGAGAGTACTTATTATTAATCAAAAAAAGAGTAAAAGCCATGCGTATAGATAAACTCACGACGAAATTGCAAGAAGCATTGGCCGATGCGCAGTCTTTGGCGCTCAAGCACGACAACTCATCCATAGAGTGCGCGCATTTGGTGATTGCCCTTTTGGAGCAGCATGACAGCGTTACGCCGTTACTGCAACGCTCAGGCGTCGATACCAAGGCCCTTTTCAAGGGCGTATTTGCTTTGTTGGATCGTTTGCCCAAGTCTCAGTCCAAGGAGCAAGTGCAAGTCGGTAGAGATATCGTAACGCTCATGCAATTGGCTGAAAAAGAGTCGATGAAAAGGGGGGATCAGTTCATTGCCAGCGAGTTGTTTTTCTATGTTTTGGCCGACTTTAAGAGCGAATGTGCCCAAGTATGCAGAGACCATGGTTTGAACAAAGCCACATTGGATGTGGCCATCAAAGCTCTAAGAGGTGGTGAGAGTGTTCAAACTGCCAATTCAGAAGGCCAACGCGAAGCGCTTCAAAAGTATTGTGTGGATTTGACAGAACGCGCGCGAAAGGGGAAATTGGACCCTGTGATTGGACGAGACGATGAGATTCGCCGTGCCATTCAGGTCCTGCAAAGAAGAACCAAAAACAATCCCGTTTTGATTGGTGAGCCGGGTGTTGGAAAAACAGCGATCGTAGAGGGTTTGGCGCAGCGCATCGTTGCTGGGGAGGTACCGGAGTCCTTGAAAGGTAAGCGCGTTTTGTCCTTAGACATGGCCGCACTTTTGGCAGGTGCAAAATTCAGAGGTGAGTTTGAAGAGCGGTTAAAAACCGTGTTGAATGAGTTGGCCAAGGACGAAGGACAAACCATTGTCTTTATCGATGAGTTGCACACCATGGTGGGTGCTGGTAAGGCAGAAGGAGCTATGGATGCCGGCAACATGCTCAAGCCCGCATTGGCTCGTGGTGAGTTGCATTGTGTAGGAGCGACAACGCTTGATGAATACCGAAAGTTCATTGAAAAAGATGCGGCTTTGGAGAGGCGTTTCCAAAAGATCATTGTGGGTGAGCCAAGCGTGGAGGCAACGATTGCAATTTTGCGTGGATTACAAGAAAAATATGAAGTTCATCATGGCGTGGAGATCACAGATCCTGCTATTGTTGCAGCTGCAGAGTTGTCTCATCGCTACATCACCGATCGGTTCTTGCCTGACAAAGCCATTGATTTGATCGATGAAGCCGCAGCCAAAATAAAGATTGAAATTGACTCCAAACCAGAGGTCATGGACAAGTTGGATCGTCGACTCATTCAATTAAAAATTGAACGCGAAGCCGTTAAAAAAGAGACCGACGAGGCCTCCCAAAAGAGATTGCTCCTCCTAGAGGAGGAAATGATAAAGTTAGAAAAAGAACTTGCCGATTTGGAGGAAATTTGGAGAAGCGAAAAAGCCTCCGCACAAGGTGGCGCTTTGATCAAAGAAGAGATTGATCGCATTCGCTTTCAAATTGAAGAGTTCACCAGGAAAGGACAATTTGACCAAGTTGCAGAGTTGCAATATGGCAAATTGCCTGAATTGGAAAAGCGACTCAAAGAGGCGAACGCCAATGAAAATCTGGCTCACCAATCGGCCGATGGTAAAAAGAACAAATTGCTTCGTACCCAAGTTGGTGCCGAAGAAATTGCTGAGGTCGTGGCTCGGGCAACGGGAATACCCGTCTCCAAACTCATGCAAGGCGAGAGAGACAAGCTGTTAAAAATGGAGAGCTTCTTGCATCAAAGGGTGGTGGCTCAAGAAGAGGCCATCTCAGCTGTAGCCAATGCAATTCGACGCTCTCGTGCGGGTCTAGGGGATCCGAATCGGCCGACTGGATCTTTTTTGTTCCTTGGCCCTACTGGCGTGGGCAAAACCGAACTTTGCAAAGCCTTGGCCGGCTTCATGTTTGACAGCGAAGACCATCTCATCAGGATCGATATGAGTGAGTTCATGGAGAAGCATTCGGTCAGTCGACTCATTGGAGCACCTCCGGGTTATGTGGGGTATGACGAAGGCGGGTATTTGACCGAAGCAGTTCGCAGAAAGCCTTATTCTGTTATTTTGCTCGACGAGGTTGAAAAAGCCCATCCGGATGTATTCAACATTTTGTTGCAAGTCTTGGACGACGGTCGTTTGACCGACGGACAGGGGCGTACCGTGGACTTTAAAAATACGGTCTTGGTGATGACTTCCAACATCGGATCTAGGCTCATCCAACAAAAGGTAGGTCATGATCTTCAAGAGATCAAGGACGCGGTCGGTGAGGAGTTGAAACAACATTTTCGACCCGAATTTTTAAACCGAATTGATGAGACGGTCGTCTTTCATTCATTGAGTGCAGATCATATTTCTAAAATTGCAGACATTCAATTGCAAATCTTATCAACACGCTTGGCCAAGATGGACTTGACTTTGAAAATTTCTGCAGCTGCACTTGCCGAGTTGGCAAAGGTGGGATTTGATCCTCAATATGGGGCCAGACCCCTCAAAAGAGCCATACAGCAGCGCATTGAAAACCCGCTCTCCAAGTTGTTGCTTGAGGGCTATTTTCATCCCAAAGATGAAATACAGATCAGTGTGGACCCCGTGAGAAACCCAGGTGAGTTTTTCTTTACCAAAGAAACCTTGCCCGCGTAATTCATTTTCTGCCCTATTTGCCCTTTTTGGGCCCGATGTTGGCGGGCAAGATGATGGTTCAGACCCATCTATTTTCGTCGGTTCGAGCAAGCAAGTCCTCCTTGTGTGAAAATCAACACTTCAGGACTTGACGCGTGCGGTTTTCCTTGTTGGCCCAGGGTATTCCTCTTGTGTGGGGTCTTTCTTGCTCTCCAACCTCGGTCCTTTTAAATGAACACAGCCTCCATCTCTCCAGAACCCGTTGAGGTCGCTCTTGCTGATGACGCCAAAATCATTGCATTGGTTGGCTTGGCCCATTCAAGTTCACATTTTTCGCATTTGATTCTGCCCTTGATGTTCCCCGTGTTCATCAAGGCCTTTGGCTTGAGTTACTCCGCACTTGGGTTTGTGATGAGTGTGTTCTTTTTTATCTCGGGTGTGGGTCAAGCTTGCTCAGGTTTTGTCGTTGACAAAATAGGCGCTAGACCGGTCATGTATGCGTCCCTTGTCTTCCTAGGTGCGGGTTGCTTTTGGGCCTCTAGCGCAGAAGGTTATCAAGACTTGATCATCGTCGCGATTTTGTTGGGTCTGGGTAACTGTGCCTTTCATCCGATGGACTACACCATTTTGAACCAACGTGTTTCTCTTAAGCGGATTGGCTACGCTTATTCAGCCCATGGTTTGACGGGGAACTTGGGTTGGGCTGTGGCGCCGGTGTTCATGGTGGGGATCACCCAGATGAGCAAGTGGCAAACAGCCTATGTGTGTGCTGGCTTTGTTTATTTGGTCATTCTTGCCCTGTTGCTCTTTTACCGAGACAGCATTTTGACCCAACCTCACGTTAAACCCAAAACGACCGAAGAGGGCGTTCCAACGTCCATTTTGAAGCTACCCATGGTTTGGTGGTGTTTCTCTTTCTTTTTCTTTTCAACCATGACCTTGGCTGTCGTGCAAAACTACTCGGTCATCATTTTGCAGTCTTTGTACACTGTAAGTCTTCAATCGGCGACGATGACGCTCACAAGCTACATGCTTTGTGCAGCGGCTGGTATGCTCAGTGGCGGGTTTGTCGCTGCCAAGTGGCCCACCCAAAGTGACCAAGTGGTGGCCGTGTGCATGGCGATCGGTGCCTTGTTGATGGCCTTGTGTGCATCAACTTGGCTCAGTGCACCTTGGGCCATGGTGGCTTTGGCGGCGACGGGTTTTGCCTTAGGCATTGGTGGGCCATCCAGAGATATGATGATTCGAAAGGCAACCCCCAAGGGGGCTACCGGTCGAGTGTATGGTGTGGTCTACTCTGGCCTTGATGCGGGTTTTGCTATTGCGCCCACATTGTTTGGTTACTTTATGGACCACACTTGGTTCTCTGGTGTCTTGTTGTGTTCGGCCCTGACTTTGATGGTCAGTGTCTTTTTTGCCTTTGCCGTTGGACGGCAAGAGATTAAAACAAGTTGAGATAAATATGGCAAAACGTCAATTGGCAGGTCATTTGTTGGTGCAGTGTTTGGTCGAGCAAGGGGTAACTCACGTTTTTGGTGTTCCGGGTGAGAGCTTCTTGGCTGTTTTGGATGGTTTTCATGCTTATCAAGACCAGATTGAATTTGTCATCAATCGGCAAGAGGGTGGTGCTGCAAACATGGCAGAGGCCGCTGGCAAGTTAAGCGCTCGTCCCGGCATTTGTTTTGTCACAAGGGGGCCTGGTGCCACCAATGCATCGATCGGTGTGCACACGGCCTTTCAAGACAGCACACCCATGATCTTGTTTGTGGGAGATGTGGGCAGCGATTTTAGAGATCGCGAGGCTTTCCAAGAACTGGATTACAACTCGTTTTTTGGCCCCAACACCAAAGGCATGGCAAAAAGAGTTGAAAGAATAGATGACCCCCATAGAATTCCGGAGTATGTCGCTAGGGCCTTTGCCCTGGCCATGAACGGTCGACCGGGCCCGGTGGTTGTGGTTTTGCCAGAGGACATGCTCAGGCAAGAGGTGCAAGCATTGCCTTTGCCTAAAGTGTTCCCAACCAAAGCCCAATGCGCTCCAGATGACTTGGTCATTTTTAAACAAATGCTGGAGCGAGCGCAAAAACCCTTGGTGATTGCTGGAGGGGGGGGATGGAGCGTGGAATCCGCTCAAGCCTTGGAGGCCTTTGCACAGAAATGGCATCTGCCAGTGGGGTGTGCCTTTCGTTTCCAAGACACGTTTGATAATTACTCGACACTGTATGCTGGTGATGTGGGGATTGGAATCAACCCCAAGTTGGCGCTAAGAATCAAAGAGTCTGACCTCATCATCGCCCTTGGCCCCCGCTTGGGCGAGATGACGACCAATGGCTATACCTTGCTCAAAGCCCCCAAGGCCGATCAAACCTTGGTCCATTTTCATGCGAGTGCGGATGAGCTTGGTCGAGTCTACCAAGCTGATTTGAGCTTTAACGCAACGATGAACGCGGCCGCTTTGGCCTTGAAGGATCTGACCCCTCCCCAAGCCGAGCAGATCGTTTGGCGAGCCTGGACCGATTCGATTCATCAAGAGTACTTGGCCAATTTGCAGCCTCAAACTCTGCCAGGTCCTGTTGACATGGCTCAGATCATGAAAACGGTAGGGGAGCATTTACCTTGTGATGCGGTGTTGACCAATGGTGCAGGCAACTTCTCCTCATGGTTGCATCGTTTTCACCGTTATCACGGATTGTCAAAAGGCTTTAAAACTCAATTGGCGCCCACCTCAGGGGCCATGGGCTATGGTGTGCCTGCTGGCATTGCGGCGAATATTTTGACCCAAAGGCTCTCTTTTACCATTGCAGGGGATGGGGACTTTTTGATGACGGGTCAAGAGTTGGCAACAGCCGTTCAGTTCGGTGCCAAGACCATTATCTTGCTTTTGAACAATGGAACATTTGGCACCATACGCATGCACCAAGAGCGAGAGTACCCGACCCATGTCAGCGGTTCAACTTTGAAAAATCCAGATTTTTCAGAACTGGCAAAGGCTTATGGTTATGTGGGTGTCAAGATGACAAAGACGCAGGAGTTTGAACCTTTGTTCAAGGCGGCCTTGGCCAGAGATCAAGGGACATTGATAGAAATCATGCTGGATCCAGATGTCATCACCACTCGAGTTTCACTCAGTCAAATTCGAGAGGATGCCTTAAAAAATAGATGAGTTGCATGAGTCACTTTCTAGTATGATCTTGTCAAGGGATGGGTTTTGACGGAGCCCTTTGCCATGTGTTTATTTTTTTAGCGAGCTACTTCAATCCATGAGTACTATCAACGAAGTCTTTGAAATACATCTTCATGGACAAGTTCAACTTCGGCAAGATGTGACGGACAAAGAAATCAACGATGCTTTAAAGCCTTTGTGGAGTCAAACCGGAGAAAACACCTTTAAAAAAGGTTCTGCCAGCATCTATGAAGATGAGCCTGGTATCGTGGTGGACAAAAAAGAGCACCTGCTTAGAATATGTTGGACGGTGGTTGGAGAGATGAAATTTCATCAAAATTTAGACGAATTTTGTATGGGTTTGAACGAGTTGACTTCAATGGGGGCTGCATTTGAGGTGACTTTTTACAACGAACAGTTTGAATCGGGGGATCAAGAGGATTTTGTGCCCGATGAGGAAGAAGAGGGCGAGTTCTTTGAAGAGTCGATGTTGCTGTTTGTGGGCCCCACACCTGCGGCAATCATGGATGTTCAACGTGACGTGATGGTCCAAGATGTGATTCACATTTTAGAGAGGCATTTCGAACCTGAAAAATTAGAGGGTGTGATTCGAGAGGTTGATAAGCTTTTTATCACCAAATTTGAAAGCTTGATCGATTCACTCGAGCGCATGCCTCAATCGAGTCCCGGAAAACTCTCCTCTGGCAGTGGTTCCAAGGGCATCAGTAAAAATAAAAATTCTAGGCGTTTGCATTGATTGCCAAACTTGCCGATAAGTTGGTTGTTGCATAGCCCTCTCGGCGCATTGAAGGTCCAGTACAAAAGGTGCACGCCTAGAGGGAAAGCGTGCACTTCCATCACAACGCAATGGGCATTGAGGCAACAGAAAAATCAACTGCTCAATTTGATGCCTTTGAATTCACCAGAAGCAATTCGTTGTTTCCAGATCTCGGGTCCAGTGATGTGCGCACTTGTGCCACCTGCGTCAACCGCCACGGTGACAGGCATGTCGACCACATCAAACTCATAAATCGCCTCCATCCCCAGATCTGCAAAGCCAACCACTTTGGCTGTTTTGATGGCTTTGCTGACCAAGTAGGCTGCACCACCGACGGCCATGAGGTAAGCGCTCTTGTGTTTTTTAATCGCTTCAATCGCAACTGGGCCACGTTCGGCTTTACCAATCATGGACAGCAGACCTGTTTGAGCCAGCATCATCTCGGTGAACTTGTCCATCCTGGTGGAGGTGGTTGGTCCCGCAGGCCCCACCGCTTCATCGCCCACGGGATCCACGGGACCGACGTAATAAATGACTCGATTTTTAAAGTCAACGGGCAAAGGCTCCCCTTTGGCGAGCATGTCTTTGATGCGTTGATGGGCGGCATCGCGACCCGTCAACATGCGCCCGTTCAACAGCAAGGTTTGACCTGGTGTCCAAGAGGCGACCTGTTCTTTGGTGAGTGTGTTGAGATCAACGCGTTGGCTTTTCTGCGTATCGGCCTTCCAAGCCACTTGTGGCCAAAGATCTAAGGATGGTGGGTCGAGGAAAACAGGGCCTTCGCCTTTCATGACAAAGTGAGCATGCCGTGTGGCCGCGCAATTGGGGATCATGGCCACGGGTTTGCTGGCAGCATGTGTGGGATACATTTTGATTTTGACATCCAAGACCGTTGTCAACCCACCTAGGCCTTGAGCGCCAATCCCTAAGGCATTGACTTTTTCGTAGAGTTCGAGCCTGAGGTTTTCGACTTGGTTAAGTGCCTCACCCTTCGTAGATTTTTCCTGCAACTGGTACATGTCCAAGTCATCCATGAGACTTTCTTTGGCCATCAAAACAGCTTTCTCTGCAGTGCCACCAATGCCAATGCCAAGCATGCCGGGAGGGCACCATCCAGCTCCCATGGTGGGAACTGTTTTCAAGACCCAGTCCACCACACTGTCGCTTGGATTGAGCATGATCATTTTGCTTTTGTTCTCGCTCCCGCCTCCCTTGGCTGCGACGGTCACCTCCAAGGTGTCTCCAGCAACAACTTCTGTAAAGATCACGGCTGGTGTGTTGTCTTTGGTGTTTTTTCTGGCGAACTCCGGATCACTCACCACGCTGGCGCGAAGCATGTTGTCGGTGTTGTTGTAGCCCTGACGCACGCCCTCATTGATGGCGTCTTCAAGGCTTGAGGTAAAGCCTTCAAGTTTCACATTCATGCCAAGTTTTAAAAACACGTTGACGATACCCGTGTCTTGGCAAATGGGGCGGTGACCGGTGGCACTCATTTTGCTGTTGGTCAGAATTTGCGCTATAGCGTCTTTGGCCGCAGGGGATTGCTCACGCTCGTAGGCTCGGCTCAGATGTGCAATGTAATCGGTGGGGTGGTAGTAGCTGATGAACTGCAGTGCAGCTGCAATGGATTCAATCAAGTCGTCTTGTCGAATGATGGTCATGGAATTCTCTTTAGGTTATGGCGAGTACAAATTGACTCAGTTCAGGCGGTTTTGGCGAGCCAAGCCCATAAGTTTACTCCGCCAAGGTGTGACTTTTAGACCCTAGAATGCAGAAAAAAACCAATTCTCTGCCAGTACTGCATTCATGAGCCTTCAGCCAGATTCCAAGGGGGCCGTTTTTGAGGCCGCCCCCTTGGACTGTCTTCTTGGTGAGTTCTCGGTCTTAAAATATATATCGTACAAAGATGACCCAAATCAAAGTTGTGTTTTATTTTTGAAATACAGGGTTTTTCTTGTCAGTTTTGTTAAAGAAGTCTTCATAAAATGAAGATCCACGTGGCAACCGCCAAAGATGAGTTAAAAAGGAGACCTAAGATCATGAGCGAACACCATACCGAGCTACCCGTCTATGACCCGCCCAAAGCGTTTTCAGAGAAGGCGGCCATTCCTAGTATGCATGCTTATGAGGCCTTGTGTGCTCATGCACAAAGAGACTATCAAGGTTTTTGGGCTGAACAAGCCAAGCGTTTGATCACTTGGAAAAAACCCTTCACCCAGATCTTGGACGAAAGTGAAAAACCATTTTTTAAATGGTTCGCAGACGGCGAGTTGAACGTCTCCTACAACTGTTTGGATCGCAACATTGAGCGTGGTCTTGGGGATAAAACGGCCTTGATTTTTGAGGCCGACGGTGGTGAAGTGAGCACCATCACCTACCGCGATTTATTGGGCAAGACCTGTCAGTATGCCCATGTCTTGAAGTCTCAAGGCGTTGGCAAAGGGGATCGGGTGATCATCTACATCTCCATGTCCATCGATGGTGTGGCTTGTATGCAAGCATGTGCTCGAATTGGTGCCATCCATTCCGTGGTATTTGGGGGCTTTTCAGCACAATCTTTAAGAGACCGCATAGAGGACACGGGTGCCAAGTTGGTCATCACGGCCGATCACCAAGTCAGGGGGGGTAAACAGTTGCCTTTGAAGTCCATCGTCGATGAGGCCTTGGCGCTGGGGGGGTGCGAGAAAATTAAAAGTGTGCTGGTGGTCAAACGTTCAGGCCAAGCGGTGGAGATGAAGGAGGGCAGAGACCACTGGTTGGAGCCCTTGGCAAGCGCCAAGCCCAAGCACATCGAGCCCGAGTGGGTGGGCTCAGAGCATCCCTTGTTCTTGCTCTACACCTCAGGCTCGACTGGTAAACCCAAAGGTGTCCAGCACGCAAGTGCGGGCTATCTTCTCCATGCTGCTCTCACCACCGAGTGGACCTTTGATTTGAAAGCGGATGATGTTTTTTGGTGCACGGCTGACATTGGCTGGGTGACTGGGCACACCTACATCACCTACGGCCCACTGGCCCTGGGTGCCACAGAGATCGTGTTTGAGGGGGTGCCCACCTTCCCCAATGCAGGGCGTTTTTGGAGCACGATTGAAAAGCACAAGGTCAGCATTTTCTACACCGCGCCGACGGCCATTCGATCTTTGATCAAGTCCGCAGAGGCGGATGAAACCATCCACCCTAAACAATACAATTTGAAGAGCTTGAGGCTCTTGGGCTCTGTGGGTGAGCCGATCAATCCGGCCGCATGGGAATGGTATTACAAGAACGTGGGCGGCTCGAACTGCCCCGTTGTGGATACGTTCTGGCAAACTGAGACGGGTGGTCACATGATCACGCCCATGCCTGGGGCCACACCCATGGTGCCAGGTTCATGCACCTTGCCGTTCCCAGGCATTGAGGCGGCCATCGTGGATGAAACGGGCAAAGATGTGCCCAATGGGCATGGTGGTATTTTGGTGGTAAAAAAACCATGGCCCTCTATGATCAGAACCATTTGGGGCGATCCTGAGCGGTTTAAAAAGAGTTACTACCCAGATGATTTCAAGGGGGAATACTATTTGGCGGGTGATGGTGCCATTCGAGATAAAAAGACGGGTTATTTCACCATCACGGGCCGAATCGATGACGTGCTCAATGTCTCCGGACATCGCATGGGGACCATGGAAATTGAGTCTGCCTTGGTGAGTTGCACCGAGTTGGTGGCTGAGGCGGCGGTGGTGGGGCGTCCTGACGATACAACGGGCGAGGCGATTTGTGCCTTTGTGGTTTTGAAGCGTCCAAGACCTACTGGAGAGGAGGCGCTGAAGTTGGCGAAAATATTAAGGGACCATGTGGGCAAAGAAATTGGACCCATTGCCAAGCCCAAGGACATCCGTTTCGGAGACAATTTACCTAAAACGCGCTCGGGCAAGATCATGCGTCGCTTGTTGCGCTCAATTGCCAAGGGTGAGGCGATCACGCAAGACACGTCCACGCTTGAAAATCCAGCCATCCTTGAGCAGCTTGCTGAGAAAAGCTTTTAGCCACTCGTGGTTTTTTAAGGCGCTTTGAGCTGAAGAATCCAAGTCGACAAAGCCTTGGATTCTTCAACGCTTACTTGAGGATTGGCAGGCATGGGGATCACCCCCCAAGAGCCCGAGCCCCCGTGGATGATTTTGTGAGCCAGTCGATCCTTGGCCAAGGGGTCTTTGCTGTACTTGATGGCCACGTCCAAGTAACTTGGACCCACGACTTTTTTATCGACTGCATGGCAAGACAAACAGTGCCTGGTTTTGGCCAACTCCATGGCCCCTTGTGCATGCGCCCATGGGTTAAAGTCTAAACATGCCAGCAGACAAAAAATGAAGGAAAGCCCTCTCCTTGCTTGGCCAAGGGGAGCAAGAGCGGGAGTCCTATTTTTCATGGGTGAATGAAAAATATCTATCTTTCACCTGTCGTCACAAGCTTCTGTTTTCAAACAAGTCCAGCACGGCGCCTTTGCTGGCACTTGAAGCGTTGAAAGCAAATTTCGCCTGCACGCCTCGCACATAACGGGCCTGAGGAGGTTTCCAGCCCTCTTTTCTTTGGGCCAGTTGCGCGTCGCTTACATTCAACTGTAGGAGCAACTGATGAGCGTCGATGGTGATGGAGTCGCCCTCATGGATGAAGGCGATGTTGCCCCCCGCTGCGGCTTCTGGGGCCACGTGGCCCACCACCATCCCCCAGGTGCCTCCAGAAAATCGTCCATCGGTGATCAGGCCAACACTTTCACCCAATCCTGCCCCAATCAAGGCGCCTGTTGGCGCGAGCATTTCAGGCATGCCGGGTCCTCCTTTGGGTCCCAAGTACCTGAGAACCATGATGTCACCGGCTTTGATTTTCCCATCCAAGATCGCCTTCAAGGCGGATTGTTCATCGTCAAAGACTCGAGCAGGGCCAGTCATGACGGGGTTTTTGAGGCCGGTGATTTTGGCCACGCAACCTTCAGGGGACAAATTGCCTTTCAAGATGGCGAGATGGCCTTGAGCGTACAAAGCTTTGTCCAGGGTTCGAATGACGGTTTGTTCAGGCCTGGGTTGATCCGGGATCTGGGCCAAATTCTCAGCAACTGTTTTGCCGGTGATGGTCATGCAGTCCCCGTGCAAGAGTCCAGCCTTTAAAAGGATTTTCATGACCTGTGGGATGCCGCCGGCTTGGTGCAAGTCAACGGCCAAGAATTGACCTGAAGGTTTGAGGTCACAGATGACGGGCACCTTTTTTCGAACCATCTCGAAATCATCAATCGACCAAGGTACATCGGCGGCATGTGCAATCGCTAAAAAATGCAACACCGCGTTGGTTGAACCTCCAGTGGCCATGATCACAGCAACTGCATTTTCAATGGACTTGCGGGTCACAATGTCTCTGGGTTTGAGATCGTTCTTGATGGCCTCAATCAATACTTTTGCTGCAGCTTTGGCCGAGTTTTGGGTTTCATCGTGCGGGTTGGCCATGGTTGAGGAGAAGGGCAAGGACATGCCCAAAGCTTCGAAGGCGCTGGACATGGTGTTGGCGGTGTACATGCCTCCGCAAGAACCGGAGCCTGGAATGGCTTTTTGTTCGATCTCTTTGAGTTC